>JAANXA010000036.1 GCA_018263505.1 Candidatus Nitrosopumilus sp. | reverse complement strand
CAACAGTCCAATCAATCCTGCAAACAGGTCAAATGCTTTTGGAGCCATTTTATGAGGAAATTAATCACAAAATACTCACATCAGAGATAGCAGGATTTGATGAGACCCGATATTCAGTTGATGAAAAAAACGGATGGTGCTGGATTGCAAAAAGTAATTCAGAAGCTCAGTATGTTTTAGATTATTCTCGAGGCAGAAAAGTTATCAAAAAACATTGGAAGAAATTTCGAAGAGTTGTAATTTCAGACAGATGGAGACCATATGTAACGGTATTTTCCCACAACAGCAGACAACGGTGCACTGCACATCTAAAAAGAGAATCAAAAGATGTATCATTAAAATCAAAAAACAATTTGGCAAAAATATTGTATGATGAATTCTCAGAGATTTTATTTTACGCTCGAATCTTTTGTAAATTAAATCACAAAAAGATACAACAAGTGTAATATGCAAATTATTTATCTCAAAAAATTGATAAAATAATACGGCAATACCTGGATGGCGATGATGTCATGATATCATTTAGAAAGAAACTCAGAATAGTACAAAACAGTTTGTTTACATTTGTTATTCATCCTAGTGTGCCATCAACTAACAACAATACTGAGGGCTCCATCAGGAAATGTGTGATGCATAGAAATGTGCGAGGCCAGGCAAAAAGTGAATCTGGAATGAGAATGCTTTCAGTATTTCTTACATGTTTTGAGACCTGGAAGATTAGGGGTCAGAACATGCTATCTGAGATGGCAAAGTACATCTGAGTGCTTGATACATACGATTAAATCATCAGGCATTTTCAGATTAAATGGTAGAGATTGATAATTTAGAAACGGTTTTAATTATATCAAATAACATTTGTTTGTCGATAAATAAATGACAAAAATTAAAGACAAATTCACTACACTTGAATCTCAAAATGAAAAAGCACTAATTGCATATATCATGGCAGGATTTCCAAATGAAAAATCCACCATTGCAACAGTCAGGGGATTAGTCAAAGGAGGAGTAGACGTCATTGAATTAGGTTTTCCATTTTCAGATCCCCTAGCAGATGGTCCAGTAATTCAAAATGCCAGTACCATATCATTACAAAAGGGAACAAACATTACAAAATTTTTTTCACTAGTTAGAAAAATTAGAAAAGAAACAGATATTCCATTAGTTCTCATGACATATACCAATATTCTATACAACAAAGGGTATTCAAAATTTATTGCAGAATCTAAAAGAACTGGAATTGATGGTTTCATTTTACCAGATATGTCAATTGAGGAATCAAACAAGTATCTTCAAGCAGCAAAGAACAAAGCAGATACAATATTTTTAATTTCACCTAACACCAGTAAAAAGAGAATAGATAAAATCTCAAAAGCAACATCAGGATTTTTGTATCTTGTTGCAGTTTATGGCACTACAGGTGTAAAAACAGGAATAAAATCATACACAATTAACGCAATTAAAAATGTCAAAAAACAAACCAAAGGAAAAATTCCAATAGGGGTAGGATTTGGAGTATCAACTCCAGAAGATGTGAAAAAATACATCAAAGCAGGAGCAGATGCAGTAATTGTAGGCAGCGCATATCTTAAACTAATTGAAAAGACACCATATTCAAAATTAGAATCAAAAATTACGTCATTTACAAAATCACTCAAAAATCAAACAAGGAAATAATTTCCGTCTAAGAGTGATGGTCGTTATCAAATTGTATATGAGGGGAGACTCTCACAATTTTTGACCACCAGACTAGAGGTTCTCAAGATAGCATATACAAAAGAAAAATAAAAAATCAACGGCATTAAAACCTAAAACTCGTTAAAAAAATACAAGTTTTTTTTACAGTTGTAAAGATCACGTTAACTAAATGGAGTAAATAATTTAGAACGAATCAAAAACAAACTTGAAAATATTCCCAATCCAAGAACACCAATAGTTAAAAAACCAAATTCCGGAATTACGTAAGAACCCATAATTATGATTTCTTTAGAATTATTTTCAATTGGGATAATCAATCTAGTTTTGGTTTCAGTTATATCAGATGTGACATCTACCAATTCTCCATCTACCCAAACAGTGTTAGGATTCTCAATTAATTTTTCAGGCAAAATAAAAATAATTTGAGAACGGTTAGTATCTTTTGTTATTTTAAAAGTTAAAGTATTTTCTTCATCATCTATAAGAACAGTATTTTCCAGAGGAACATCTAAGACATATTCAACTGAATACCCCTTTCCTTCATTGAATTCTGAACCGACATTTTCAATCATTTGTATGTTAGAATCCACTACATGGATTACCCCAGTCATCCAAGGATGATTATTATCACAAAAATAATGATAGATACCAGGATGAGTAAATTTCTCTGAATATGAATCGCCTGAACGAATAAATCCACTATCAAATATTCCATCTATATTCCCAAAAGAATCAACTGAAGTTACAGTATGAAATGCAGAATCTTCATTTTTCCAAGTAATAGTATCCCCAACAAAAATTGTAATCTCACCATTTGTATTTCCCGTGGATTCATCTAACCAAAAATAAGGAGAGTTAGGATACAAAGCACCAGTGGGAATTATAATTGTATTTTCTTGAGCAAACACAGGAACAACTACACTGACTAACATCAATGATGCTAATACAAAAAATAAAGATTTCACACAAAGTAATAGAACAAAGTATTATTTCAACTAACAAACAGATTTTTGGTGATGAATTTTATTTTCTTTAAAAATCATGCCTAGATAAACACATCATTATCATCAACAGTGTTAGATTCTACCAAGGCTTTGATTTGAGAGGTATTTGTGCAACTTTTTCTTAATCCAGAATCATGTTGAATAATTCGAACCATGCCATATCTTTTAGAGTCATCAGGTTGTTTTTCATGTTTTGTTAAAATTACTGCTTTTACTTTCTTGTCACATACATTACAATAGACATTGACTTCAGATTTCCCCAATAAAAGAGATGAATTTTACATTTAGATAAAGATTGGCACATACTAAATTAATTAGAATTAGATAAAATTAGTATTTTGTAATAATCAAATTAATTTCAATTTTAATTCAATCGATTATTTACTACATGTAACACAAGAAGCATTCCTTCTCTATCTTTTTATCCAATTAAAATCGACAATATTTGCGGAAGGTTTGGCAGTACAACCCAAAAGTCAACTAACGACTCACCGAAAGAAAAACTGCTTTAATCAAAACCAAGGGTTTAAGATGTCAAAAGTTTATTTTAAAGAAATGAAATATCGATTAACTTGTTCAAAATGCACACTTGATCATATACATGAAACAGATTCAATGGAATTATTAGGTTCTTTTTGGAAGAATTGGAATCAAAGAAATGGTAAAAATATGAAATGTGTTCATGAGTATGTTTTCAAAGAATTAGAATAATTTTTTGTTTTTGTATAATTTCTTTTTATTATGTTCAATTATGATATAATGCCTAATTATCTCCTTTAGTTTTTCCTCAACGGTTAAATTTTCATTGACTGATATTCCAAGAAAATCCAAATAATCCATATCTTTTAGAAATAGAGTGATTTTTCTCAAGACAAAACAGTTACCATAAGTGCAGAATCATCATTACTAATCAAAATAGCATGATTTTCACAAACCCTCATTATTCCCTTGGCAAATGGTTTTTTTGAATTATTATAATGACAATATAGTAATTTAAAATTACTTTCAGTATTGCATCCTAAAATATTACATAACATGAAGAATAAACTAGTGGTTTTGAGCCTAAAAGAGAGAGGTTATTGTACTAATCATCAACTAGAACAAATTATTCTTCCATTTCACTCATCTGTCGTCTGAGTTTTTCTTCATTTCTTTGCCAAATCTCTAACATTTTTTCATTAAACGCAATCTCTTCACGAATTTTTGTAGTTTCATCAAATTCCATTCCATCAATTTTTTTCTCAAGTTGGTTTTTCATAGAATTATGAAATTTGATTTTGTCCAAAATTTCATTGAGTTTTTTTTCTTGAAAACTTTTAACTCGTTTTTTAAAAAATTCCAATATAAAATATGAAATAATTTTAGTTTAGATAAGCATGATCATAATAAATTCAAAGGTATGAAACAATATTAATTAGAATTGCTGCATTTTGTACAAATGTATGCTAGTTTGGTATCATTATCTCCAGATATTTGAGATAACCTTACCTCAGTAAAAGAACGACAAACTCTACAAACTCCAAGCATAACAATGATTACAAAAATCAAAATTAACTAAACATATCAATAATATGTTCGATCAAAGTCAACTACAATTTAGTCTCAAAATTAACTAGTTTTTCATATAGTATCAAAGATGATTAAAGAAATGATCAGTTTACTTTGGGATTTAATTTCAGGCAATTAAAGCAAGAACAGAAAAACACTGTCAAACTAAACATGAGTTAGGTGTACAGTATCAAAAGATCGACAACGCTTACGGTTCTATCTTTGTATGTTCCTACACATTCTGTGTGGAACATATGTCTATTACAACACTAGTCATATTATTTCTCAAGAACTTGTTTGAGGGATTTGCATCTATTTCTTACAGTAACTTCAGTCATTCCAGCAGCCTTTGCAATTGCTAATTGGGTAACATTTTGACCTGTTTTTAGGCATGATAGGTACAGTGCAGCTGCTGCCATCCCCATGGGATCTTTTCCTGCAATAATTCCCTTATCTTCTGCTTTTTTGAGAATATTTGCAGCACTACGCTTTGTCTTCTCACTTAGTGTTGCACCACTTGCAATCTTTGCAATACAAGAAACAGTATTTGGAATTGGCATAGATAACTCCAACTCTTTGACTAGTGCTCGATAATTAACTGCCAAAGTGCCACGCTTAAGATTAGATGCATTAGATACTTCATTTAGACTGCGAGGTATTCCAGCTTCTCTGCATGCAGCATATAGAACAGCTGCTGCCATCCCAGAAATTGATCTGCCTCGTGTTAGTTTTTTTTCAAGTGCTTTTCTGTAAATGTATGCAGCTCTTTCAGTAATGGAATCAGGTAAGGATAATTTTTCTTTGATTTTAAGTAACTCTCCCATTGCTTGTTTGAGATTCCTATCAGTAGAATCCTTTGATTGACTTCTACTATCCCACTTTCTAATTTGTGTAAGGGATGCCTTCATTGATGTAGAAAGTGGTTTTCCTGATGCGTCCTTGTCTGAAGGATTAATTATAGTACTCAACCCCTTATCATGTCGAAGAAGAGAAATTTTGTCTCCAGTACGTGAACGATTTACTGTAGAGTCAGAAAAAGTTCTTTCTGAACCATTGTCAGATATTTGATCACTAATAACAAATCCACAGGAACCACAAAAGACTTCTCCAATTGTGCCATCAGTTACTAATTTATTTTTTGTACATCTAGGACAAGAATCATTATTTTGAATCAAAATTAAAGCAAATTGTAAAAAATTTAATGGACAAATAAATCAATGAATTTTGTATTTTTTAGAATAATGGACAGATAACTGAAATATAGTCAATTAATTTGAGATAAAATTACATGAAAATTCAAGAACCTAGAAATCATCATTTCAAAACTGATGATGATTTTGATGAGTCTCTGATTAGAGCAATTGCAGATTCAGTATCTAATAAAATAATTCTACATGTAAAGAAAAATCCTGCAAGTATCGATGATATTTCAAAAGAATTAGGAGTGGAAAAAAACTATTATCCAAAAAAAAGTCAATATTTTGTTAAAATTATGCCTAATTGAGGAAATAGATGATATCAAAAGACAAGGAAGAACTGCAATGTACCAAAGTAAAATTCAAGATATTTTTTTTGAATTTAGAAATAAAAAATTAGATGTTAAAATCTCTCAAATGTGAGAGGAACAGAGATTTTCTTAAATAATATTTTGTATAATTAATCATAACAAGAAATTCATCATTTGTAAATAATGGTGATACAGGGAAATGGCTTGTAATCATTAGTCTTCTGCTTTACTTTTCCCTTTTCTTGTTTTTTTAAAATCTGATTAATTTATTTTTTAGATACAGTCTTGGTTTTCCTAACTGTCTTTTTTACAGTAGATAAGACAACGCAGGTATTGTAAAATCCTCCCTTTATCTCATGTTCAATTGATTTGACTTTGTATGCTCCAGAATTTGCTCCATGAATTGTAATCTTTTCACCAACTAGTGGAATCACTGGGATGTCTGTTTTGAAATTGTTTTTTGTTGTAGATATTTTGAAATTTACCATCATTGTAATTAAAATCGATTAAAGATGAGTTAATCATTGTTGATCATAAAAAAGGTATAGTGAATGATTAATGTTTTGTAGTTATTTCAAAAATGATTTCAAATTTTTGTAAATTTTTTAGATCAATCTTAAATATCAAAATCACGTAATGCAATTAACGAGAAAGCCATCATTTTGCGTCGTAAAATGAAGTGGTGAATGGAAAACTATTCGTGTTAGGTTGTAGTTCTATGTTCAGAGGTTTCCACAGTTTCTCGTTTTATTCATTTTAACAAAATTATTCATTCTGTCAATACCCATTTCTTACAATCAAATGTACATAAAATAGTGATTTTGATACAATTTCTAGATAAAATCCATAATTGTCAAATCTTATGATATAACTCCCCAAGATCTTTGAAAATTCTTTAACTGACCATGATGTGGATCGACAAAACATACAAAAACTAGATAATCGTTTCATTAACGTGCAGACGAAGTTTATTTTTGTTACAGGCGGTGTGATGTCTGGCCTTGGAAAAGGTGTTACAACCTCCTCGATTGCAAAATTATTACAATTATCTGATCAAAAGGTATCATGTATCAAAATAGATCCATACCTAAACTATGACGCAGGAACCATGAATCCTGTAGCTCATGGAGAAGTGTTTGTGACTGATGATGGAGGGGAATGTGATATGGATATAGGAAATTATGAGAGATTCCTAAATCAAGACATTCCAAAGAGTCACAATATCACTACAGCACAAGTGTATTCATCAGTAATAGAATCAGAAAGAAAAGGAGAATATTTGGGAGCATGTGTACAAATTATTCCTCACATTACTGATGAGATTAAAAACAGAATAAGAAAAGTTGCCAAAGATGAAGAGTTAGATTTTCTTATTGTAGAGTGTGGTGGGACAGTAGGAGATATTGAGTCATTACCATTTCTTGAAGCATTAAGACAGATGAAAGTAGAAGAAGGTCCACAAGGAGTGATTTTTGTTCATGTAACACTAGCTCCATCTCTTGATGTAGTAGGAGAACAAAAAACAAAACCAACACAACACAGTGCACAAGAATTAAGAAGGATTGGTATTCAACCAGACTTTTTAGCAGTTAGATGTTCATTGCCATTACAAGAAAAGACTAAACAAAAAATTGCAATGTTTACAAATGTAACTGCAAGTGATGTGTTATCATGTCATGATGCAAAATCAATTTTTGAGGTTCCTCAAATGTTATACGACCAAGGAATTATGGATTCAATATTTACAAAATTTAACAAAGTTGGAATGCTCAATGTATCAGCTAATTGGGATAAATGGAATGAGATATCACAAAAAATGGTAAACCATGAAGATCAAAAAATAAAGATTGCAATGGTTGGAAAATATGTCACACTAGCTGATAGTTATGTAAGTGTGAATCATGCACTAAAACATGCAGGAGCAGAGATAGGAAAATCAGTAGAAATTGGATTAATTGATTCTGAATCAATTGAAGATTATTCTATTCTATCAAAGTATGATGGGATATTAGTTCCTGGAGGATTTGGGACTCGTGGTTCTGAAGGGATCATAAGTACAGCAAACTATGCACGTGAAAATAATATACCATATCTTGGAATTTGTTTTGGATTCCAACTAGCAGCTGTTGCATTTGGGCGAAATGTGTTAAAATTAGAAGATAGTAATTCAACTGAAATTAAACCAGATACACAAAATCCAATTGTGGATTTACTCCCAGAACAAAAAGATGTCTCAAACATGGGAGGGTCATTGAGATTAGGTGCAAACGATGTCCAAATTAAAGAGGGAACAAATGCACAGAAAATTTACAATTCCAATGTAATTAGTAAGCGTCACAGGCACAGATATGAGATAAATAAACAATACATTCCAGAATTTGAGAAAAATGGACTAGTATTTTCAGCTGATAGTGATGATGGAAAAAGAATGGAGATGCTTGAGATTCCATCTCACAAATTTTACTTGGGAGTTCAATTTCATCCAGAATTTAACAGTAGACCAGGATATCCAGAAAATGCATTCATGTCATTTATCAAAGCAGCATCTCAATGAATTTAAAAAATTAAACATATTATTTCAATTACGATTAAATCACATCACAGTTATTTTACAAATATTGTTTGTTTGCTTTTATGTAATATTTCATAAACCATTTTAAAAAATGAATCTCATCTTTTTTCAATTGTGATTTCTCAAGTGATTTAAAATATGCTCTTCTCTCACTGTTTTTAATTAATAATAATGGACAGTCATAGTACCATAAAATATAATTCATTATCAATCTTGAAATCCTACCATTGCCATCACCAAAAGGATGAATTGAAACGAATTTGTAATGTGCAAGTGCAGCTAATTTGACAGGGTTTGTGTTATCGTATTTTTTTAGCCAAGAAAAGAATTCCTGTAATCTTTTTGGAATTTCAGGTACTGTTGCAAATTCAATTTTATCATTGGTGCTGATTCCTACATGGTGTATTCGAATATCACCTGCTTCACCTATTTTTGTCTGATCAAAAATTTCCTTGTGCCATGATAACATTATCTTTTTTGTAATGAATTGTTTTTTTGATGTAATTAATTTCATAAATAAATCATAGTGTTTTTTTGTCTCAATAGTATCGATTTGAGATTTTTTTGCAGGGGTAACTCCATGTATTAGTAAATCCTTGGTATCAGACTCTGTAAGACTTGAACCTTCAATTCTTTGTGTGTTATATGTAAATGAAATTCCAAAACTCTCAAATTCTTTTAGTTTAATGGATGCTGATTTTTTACTTGATTCTGTTTTGTAATTTACAGATATTGTTTTTATTTTTTCATCCCATTCTTCATCATAAAATTCTTCCAAAAATTTCTTTTTAACATCATCAATATTTTCAGGAGTTACTAATCCAAGATATTGTTCTTTCTGTCTATTCCCTGTAGAGTGTTTCAAATATAGATATTTTTTACCATTTTTCTCTCGTGTTATTATAGATACCATGGTTTTAGTACCCATTGTTTTTTAATAAATATTACATATTTTATAAAAATACAGTGGGGAATTAAGCATGATTACAATGAGAATATCATTCAAGTTTTGTAACAAATTAGAACATACAATACACATTGCAGTCACTAGGAACCAAGATTTTTCTTGCAACAATAATTAGGCAAAAATGACAGTTAATGGTATATCATCAGTGAAAGAATTGGAATAAAACATGGAAAGTGTTACCATTATTTATCATTCAAATCACATAGAAACCCAATTCCATTCAGCATTGTGATCAAGTGCAACTAATGCATAGATTATTGCCATTGCAGCATCTGGTGGATGATTATACTCAAGTTTTGCATTTTGCCGTGTGTCAACTCCTGAAATGTTTACCTTGGAAATTGAGGATAATTCAGATACCAACCAACTAGTTTCATATTCATAGTTATAGTGGAAGGGAATTACAAAATTTTCAGGATTCTCTAATAGATTAATCAATCTAGATACTCCCCAGGTTTTATCCAAAGAGTATTTATCTGATTTATCTCCATGCTCATCAATTATTCCAACATCATGTCGGATTCCTTGAGACAAATCACTAACAGAACGACAGCCAACAAAAGTGGAACTACCAATTCCTACAATAGGTTCTCCATTGGTTTGGCCAATACCACCATCTTGAATTAATTTAATTTGAGTTGCACCATAACCCAAATCACCAACTCCTGTATCACACAAGGAATTATGAAATAGTTTGTTGATATTTTCTGCTTGAATAATTTGGTGTTCTGCATTACGTTGGTCTAAATGTACCAGTTGAATCAAACCAGTTTCTTGCCATTTGATCAAAATAACAATTACTGTGTGACCATTTTTTGCGCTTCCAAAGTCAACACCCATGCTAATTTTAATTTTATTTCCGTATTGTTCCTTGAGTGATTTGATTTGTACTGGAGTTTGTAATTGTTTGTCACGACCATTTTTCATACATGCACGAACCATTTCAGGAGTAATGGGATTTGTTGCAGATTTGTAAAAATTTCCCATAACATGTTCATCAAATTTATCAAAGGGTAAATGTTCTTTTTGGTATTCAATGGAGAATTTTGCATCAATTTTGTATTTTTCAATAGCATCTTTTTTCGTTAACGGAATTGTTGGAAATATTGTTTGAGGGATATGATATCCAGGATAGGTAGAATTTTCAGGTTTTTGTGCAACCCATGTTCCTTTTAATACGTCATTTAGATATTGCCCATGAATCAAGCCATTTTCATCAAATTGCAAGGCATCACGCCAATTATTATCATCATAAATCCATTCACATTGGTTAGTTTTTAGCCATTCATTGTGATATGCCGAGCCTACAGGCCCACCAATCCCAAATAGTTTTAATTTTCCACGAGTCTGCATCATGGTTTGAGTAATTTTACCAATCTGCTCAATTGGTTGGTATTGAGCCTCATCTAGAATTATCAAATCCAGAGATTTTCCCTCTACATGAACATAGTCATTATGTGAAATTATGAAATAGATAGTACTGCCATTTTTTAGTGATACCTCATCATTGTTTCCAAGTTTGGATCGTGGAAATTGAGAGAGTATTGGACTTTGCTCAATCATCTCATGTTGAAACCTTTGATGAAGGAATCCATTTTTATTAATTCTATCAAATGAGGCATAACAGCATTGTGAATGATTATTTGTAGTTGCCCAGTACATGAGAAAATCACCGACACATGTGGATTTGAATATCTGTCTCCCTCCAATTACAAATATTTGAGATGAGTTATCTTTGTAGATATCTATCCAAAAGGGGGCTGCAAGAAAAGTTTGTTCTCGTCCGTTGATTTTAGGCTTGACTGTTCTTTTCCACTCAAAAATATCCATCCCAGATAAATCAGGTAAATTTTTTTCAGATACTTTATTATTTTTTCTAAAAAATCTTTTTGCTGCTTCTTTGTGGGAATTAATCATTCTCTTTTGTTCCCTCGACATAAATTATTTCAGAAAAGGATAGTGTATTTGAGACCTTTTCTTTTAAATTAAAAACATCTAAGATCATATGTTTGACTTGTTCTAAACGTTTTACTAGTGCAGAATACTTTTTCAAGTTATTATTACTTAGTTTGATTTTTGAAATAATTGCTTCTAGCTGGTTTTCCTCAGACAGTAATTTGTCTAGACGCATATCGTAAAAATATATGGCTCTTGAACGATTCTCTTTGAAATGTTCTGCAAGATCTTCATTAGCAATTTTTTGTACATCTTCCATAAATTCTTCATAATACTTTCTTACTGTCTTTATGTCATAACCAGTTATTTTTGCAACAGGTAAAGAATCCATACCATTCATAAAATGTTCATAAAGTATTTGTTTTATTTCAAATGAATCTAATTTGCTAGGCCTAGCCATAACAAACACTTATATGTATTAATATATAAATATGATCTTTTATAATATATAAACTATGTACTATATGGTATATATGTAATAATTATAAAATAATACGTATTTTAGGCAATAATTATAAAATAATACGTATTTTAGGCAATAATTAAAGAGATAATCACTTTATTGATAAATATTGATGACTTTTTTGTATAAAATAACCATATTTGGTCAGAATATAAAATCTTAATAATTCAAAAAAATAACAAATAGTATGCAAACAATATCAATATTCAGAGACGCCAAAATTGTAAATTCTGCAAAAAACGGAAACACATTATCTGGAATTGCAAAGGAAACAGGAATTCCATTTCAAACAGTTAGAAGAATTGTACATGCCTTGGCAGATTTAGAAGTAATTCGTTTACTCAAAATTGGTAAAGTAGTCACGGTAAGGGTAAACAAAGATCATTTACTAATAAATTCAATGAATGCAGTTACTCAATGGATAAGAAATATTGTAGATGACCCACATGATTTTGTAGCAGAAATTTGTCAAAAAAATAAAATCAATTATGCATTTGTAGGTACAAGTAAAGCAAAATATGTAAAAAATCAAATGCAAAACAAAGTCCAGATTGCAATTTTAAAAAAAGATTTTGTCAAAGGAAAAAAAATTATAAATAAAAAGTTTGCAAACATGGGAATTAAAATCACGACTCAAAAAGATAAGGTAAATGTCAATGACATTGTAGTTAGTATAGATTGTTTTCCTGTAGAGAAAATTATATTGGATAAAAAATTTCAAACAAATACAATGATTAAGATATCTAGTACAATCACAGAATCTAATTGCATGCGACGTAAAAAATAGATTACAGAATTTTTTTAGGATACAAAATCCAGAAAGTATTGATGAAAAATTTTGAAAATAGAGCAGTTGGAATAATTATATGATTTGAAAAAAATAATCATAATTTTTGAATAATTCTTTAAAAAAATCTAAAAATATAACAAAGAAAACGCAAAAAATTCAATAAAAAAAACACATAGAAAAAATAAAAAATATGCTTAAAAAAACCAATTAAAACCAGTTAACTGCAAAAATAGAAAATATGTTAAAAATTTAAATTTTTATAAATAATAATAATGAAAAATATTGATTTTCTATGACTAAATTAGATGGATTTTATCCATATTATTTACTTTATTTTAGAAATCTCGTAAATTTTTTGACGAGCATCACGAATTGAAACCTTCTTTTTTACATATCCTTTTTTGAGTAAATGAGTTAATGCCAATCGAACGGTTCTATTAGGAAGTAAGGTTTTGTTTGCCAAATCCTTTTGCGTCATGACACCCTCATACTCTAATGTTTTAAGAATAAGTTTTGAGCTTGGAGGCATGCTGAGTAGTTCTTC
>JAANXA010000035.1 GCA_018263505.1 Candidatus Nitrosopumilus sp. | reverse complement strand
GACCATATGTTGTGCTATCAGATTCTATGGAGAATGGTAAATCTGATTCAGCGTAAGCTGAAGATATTGTCATGGTACCAACGACAGCTAATGCAGCTAGTAGCATTAATGATGTGTTGCTATTCATTTTAACCTATAATGTAAAATGTTTTCCCGTATTTTAAACAATAGAATTTTTTAATCGAAACATAATGAAAAAAAATAATTATTAAATATATTCAAGACATTTTTCAAGTTATAAAATTGAAATCAAATAATTTAAAGATCGAATCAAATACATCTCAACTGTAATTTCTAAATCAATTGAAAAAAGAAAACAAAGAGCAAAGACAATTACAGAATAAACGATATCGAGAAAAATATCGTGACATTCTTAACTTGAAAAAACAACTTGGATGTCATAAAAAAACATATGAATCAAAATTAAACTCATTGTCATAAATTAGTTAGTTATACCATTTGGTTTTAGTTTTGAAAGTATTGACAATAACAATTAGAAAAAAATAGTTTTAATTCATAGTACAATGAAAAAGCATAATTTTACTAAATAATGTCAAATAAACAAGAGACATAATTACCAAAAAATAGCCATATCGAGCACAAATAACAAGTAAAAAAATTCATCTATTAATACAAACTCTTTTTTGACCAGATTCTTATTCATCATCATGGGAAAAACAATCTTCATCAAAGAGATAATCACCACAGAAAAAGAACCTAGACTATGTCCCACATGCCAAAAAGAGGACAGATTAGAAACAGACATCATTAGAGAAGAGCGAACAAGTGGGAAGACAATTTTGTGTAATCGTTGTGAAGCACTAATTGTAATTACTAATAATAATCTCAAAGAAGTAGAATTATCAGCAATTAAAGATGATATGATCATGCTAAAAGAACCTCATTTGATCAGAAAATTAGGATATTAAGTAGAGAGAACCAAGAGTATTGTTCAAATTAAAAGTGGATTGAAAGAACTGAAGAGGTCCTTTCAATCCATGAAGAATAGAGAGATTCCGTTCTTCATAATTGCGTTTTGATTACCCGATTTGGTAATCGCGATTTTTGGAATCACGCAATAAATTAACAGTGTAGGGATGTAAAAACTAGTTGATTTTTTCAAAGTTTTTAATCATAATTAGTTTGATTTTTCAAGCAGTTCTTTTATTACAATACTTCGAACATTTGCAATCTCCCAATCTCTAAGATTTGCTTCTTTGCATTCTTCTTTGATTATCAATCCTGCTAAACCTTTACTCCACATATGTCGTTTAGTATCATAGACTTCAAGGATTTTTCCATGTTTTGTTATTTTGATTGCTCCATGACATCTCTCAATTACTTGTAATGCAACACGCAAATAGAGTTTTTCAAAATTTGTCATAACAAAATTCCATACTCACATTTCAAAAAGGTTCTGATTTAATTTACGATAATAATATACCACAGAATTTTAAATGAGAGTTGCTGATGATTAATCAAAAAAACTAAGCTATAACTGAATGGTGATGAGTTTGCCGAATTATGAAGCATTGAATTATGTCAGGATTGACGTTGATGAACATTTACCGTCATAGATAGTGGGGGAGATAGTGCCTCAGGGTTATCAATACTTTCCCAAACAAAAATCTCAATAGTAAACAATCCAGATTCAGTAGGCATCCAAGATTGGGCAGGAGATAATGATTGTTTTGGAGACAAAGAGCCAGTTAGCCATGATAAAGATACTACAACATCATCATCATTTGTCACTTGTGTAAGATATGCAAAAGGTTGTTGAGTATTTTGACTATTTGAAATATCAGCTACAATCATAATTTGTTCATCTACAACATGATATTTTTTCTCAGAAGAGATCTCAGAAGTTACAGATTCTGCATACACAGTATTCATTCCAATTAAAATTAAGAAAAGTGAAAAAAATAAGAATCTCATAATTGGTATTAATATTACAAATATTTAACATATCTAATGGTAGAACTTCCCAAACAGTTTGCAGAATACTCGCTAATGTATAAAACAATTTTGAGTCAAATCAAAAAATTAGAAAAAAGCAAAACTGAAACAGAAAATAAAAAGGATATTCAATTAAAAATTGACAATTACGAAATAGAATTAAATAAAATCAAAGAAAAGTTTCCAGAAAATTTCTTTGATGAATAGTTTTACTCATGTGAATGATCATGACCACAATCACATTGATGATCATTGCCTTTGAGAGACATTAGTTTAACTACCTTTTCATCACGAATTTTCAGAGAGTCACCGATTTGTTGTTTTAAAGAATCAGAGGTCCAGTTTTCTTTATGAAGTTCACGAATAGTATCAATGATTTCAAGATCTAAATTCATTAAATCGTTCATCAATTGTTCTTGTTCACTCATGAAATTCCAGAGACATACTGGGAAAAAAACTATTCTAATTTATGAATAATTAAGCTTCTACACTTTCTTTTAACAGATTTTTTCGAACTAAAATTGGGATTTTATAATAAGCAGCCAAAGCCATAGCATCAGATGCACGGTAATTTCTCATAACAAGATCTTTTTTTCCAGTAAAATACAGATTTGCTCGTAATACTTCACCACTGTCATAAATTTTCACTTTAACTAGTATCAATTCATTTTCTTCACAAATATCTTCAATCAATTTGTAAATTGATGGAGATGATTCACCTTCAGTCTCACCAAAACTTGAGATGTGTTTTGCAACTTCACCTGAAAATGCCCTCATGTGAAATTCTTTACCATTGTCAGCTTTTAGAATAACCATTCCTTCAACAGCATAGGGATCTACAAATCCAACATAATCAATTTTAACGGATTCATAGTCAGGTTCAGGAGCTTGATCAATTTCCATGACTCTACGCATGAACTTGGTGATTTGTGTTTATAAAGATAGCAAAATTTTGAGATCAAATCAATTAAAAATTTAAAATAAAAACGAGTTTATACGATCAAAAATTACACATTACCCCAAATTATTTAAAATCCCCATCTATGGATAGCTTATTGTCGAGTAATACAGAACGAGCAGTATCATATGTTCTAAATAAATCAGTTACACAATACATGGACAAGGATGTTCTGATTTTAAATCAAGAAACACCAACTAGAGAAGCTGCAAGAATGCTTCGTCACTATGAAACAGATGACATCATAGTTACAGATAATGAAAAAAATCCTGTTGGAATTGTAACAGATGAAGATATTTTAAGTAAAGTGAGTGATGTATCAGTTTACGCAGAAGATACAAAATTAAAAAATGTGATGAGTTCTCCTTTAATTACAATTAATGAAAAATCCACATTACAAGACGCATTACATAAAATGCGAGATAACAACATTAGAAAATTACCAGTAATTTCAAGAAAAAACCAAATCATGGGAATGATTGTTCAATCATCAATTGCAAATATTATTAGAACTGCCACAAGTACACCACCACGTATTCTTAGTACACCAGTAAAAGCAGTTTTAGGGAATTTAGGGTTTGTTTTACAATTTGCAGGGGTTTTGTTGCTGGTACCTGCAATTATAGCAACAATTTTAGAAGATACAACAACTGCAACAGGAATTTATCTTACTACAGTGCTTTTACTAGTTACAGGGTTTTTCCTAAATTCTTATGGTGAAAAATCCAGTATTAATTTACAGCAGGCATCAATACTAGTGTTTTCCAGTCTGTTTTTGCTGACATTGTTTGGAACTGTTCCATACATGTACGTCATGCCAAGTGGAGAGAGTTCAGTAGAGATGTTTGGAAATGCATTCTTTTCAAGTGCTGCAGGATTCACCACAGGAGGGATTTCATTATTTGAGGAACCCGAAGAGTTACCTCAAAGTTTCACGTTCTTTCGTAGTTATACACAGCTTGTGGGAGGGATGAGTTTCATTTATCTGGTAATTACAGCATTTTATCCTGAATCAAAATTACAATCAATGAGAGGTTTTATCTCTGGAAGAACATTACACATGAAAGAGCTTTTTTCAACAATTACTGTAATTTTTGCAATTTACATCGTAATTGTTGCAATGTTATTGTATTTCTTTGGGACACAAGAAAATATACTAGATAATTTTTCTCTTGCAATGAGTACCATATCCACGGGAGGTTTTTTGCCATCATCTACAATACTTGATGGATTAGTATGGCAAGAACATGTTATTTTAATTGGGGCTATGATTTTAGGTGCGTTACCATTTACATTCCACTATGCATTTGTAAGGAAGAAATTCTTGTCACCAAAATTAGGAAAAGAAGTGTTGACATATTTTGGCATTTTAGGTGGGGCAACACTGTTGTTTGTAGTAACAAGTGGGTTAGATACACTTGAAAGTATATTTTATTCAGTATCAGCTAGCACTACGGCAGGACTTCAACAACAAAGTCTTGCAGGATTTAATGGAGGAGCACATACAATTTTAATAATTTTAATGATTATTGGGGGTTGTGGATTTTCAACTGCGGGAGGGTTGAAAATTTTCAGATTATTCCATTTAAAAAATGCAATATCAATTTTTAGAAAAACAAAAAGAAAAGATCTATCAAATCAAGCAAAAAAAGAGATCACATCTACATTAATTATTTTAGCATTATTTCCAATAATTGCAGGAGTGACAGGTGCACATCTAGCAGAGATTGAAAATGTGTCATTTCAAGATGCATTTTTTGAGTCAGTTGGGATTATTACAACAGGAGGATTATCTGCAGGGGTGATAGATTTTGACACAGATCCTGCAACAAAAATAGTTTTAGCATTTTTGATGATTTTTGGACGACTTGAAATAATTGCCATTGTTTATATTTTTGTGCCTAGATTAAGTTAAAATAAAATTTATTGAAAGGAAAAAAAGTCAAATTATGGACGAACAATCTGAAAGAAATATCAAAAAAGGGAAAAAATTAGTATTTTTAGGATTTGTAACAATAGGAATTTTATTTTTAATGTATGGCAGATATCAAGATCCAGAACTTCTAACACCTGATGCAATTGACACAATTGGACGAATTGCATATGGATTTTACATTACAATGATTGCATCATTTGGAATAATTTCACTTGGGATGTACAGATATCATAAGGGTAAAGTTCAAGGTAATGGAAAAGATCTATCAACAATAATTGCATTAGTTACCTGGAATTCAAAATCACGCAAGATTTTCATTACTGTGTTTATTGCATATGGAGTATTCTTCTCACTAGTTTCTGGAACATTAGTGTATCAACCAGAAATTAGTTTCTCATATCATTATGGAGCTACAATACCATCAGGATTTGTTGCACCATGTTGTGGAGATATTGGATACATGCCAAAAGTGATTGTGTATTTGACAGACAATATAGGATTGCAAGTAATTCCAATAAATTTAGTTTTACAAATTATTGTGTCATATCTTGTTGGATTAAATGCATCTATTGCAGTTAATGCTTATACCATTTCAAGAAAAGGTAGAGGTGCAAGTACAATTGGGGCTGCAACTGGATTATTCATTGCATGTCCAACATGTGCAGGTTCGTTTATGTCAGTGTTTATAGGGACAGCAAGTGGAATTGCGTTATCTGTTGCATTAACAGAATTACAAACATTATTCATCGCAATTTCAATTCCAGTATTGTTAATCACACCATATGTAATGGCAAAAAAGTTGAGAAACAAAGATGGTAGTTGTAAAATTAATGAAGGTTCAAAATAATGGGAATTCAGTCAGCTTCAGAATATATTGATTTTTTCATAAATTTGAATATGGGCACAGAGGTTAGTTTATTGAGATTTTTGAATAATGAAAAATTAGTGTTAAAACAAAAACTAGAAAACAAGAATTTGGATAAAATAGCCATCAAAAAAGGAATAGTAATTTTAGAAGGATTAGTAGATGAAACTAACAAATTAGGAGAAGAACAGATATTGAAAAAATATCAAATATTAAAAAAGTGAAAGAGATGGACAAAAATTCAGAAATTATCAGAACAGAAATTATCAGAATACTCAATGAAAATGGGAAAATTCGAGGAAATGAACTTGCAAAAAGAGTGATTCAAAAAATGGGTAATGAGAAAACAGTGTATAGAGAAATTAGTGCACTTGTAGAATCAGGGGAAATTGAAAAGAAAATTCATAGCAGATCACATATTGAATATGAATTAATCAATCTTAATGAATCAGTGAATAGTCAATTACAGAATTTACACAAAGAAATGGAAATGATTTTCAATGAAATTAAAAATTTTGAAATTGAAAGTAGGGAAGAGAAATTTTCATATCATGAAAGAACTCGTTCAGTTATACATCTAATTCACATTGTACAATCAACGGATGGAATAATGAAGTTGTTATCATATTATCCAGCATTTAAAAAAGACAAAATGTTTTCACAAATTAATAGACGAATTTCTGATTGTTGGCAAGTAATAATGGAATTAATCACACATCAACCAGAAGAAGGGTTCTTAAATGATATTTTGGCTAATTTGAGAATCTTACAAATGGATGTAAAAAATATCAACTAGAAGTTTTTAATTTACTTACAACAATATTGAAAATTTCATTATTATCAAGTAAAATAAAAGGCAGATTGTTTTCTTCACATGCCTGACCACTTTCAGTGTCACGAGTAACTAGTAACATACCATTTTCTTTTGCATAATTAATTACAGAAAAATCAGTTCTAAGCTTATGTCCATCTGCACGT
This sequence comes from Candidatus Nitrosopumilus sp., assembly GCA_018263505.1. Classification (GTDB taxonomy): domain Archaea; phylum Thermoproteota; class Nitrososphaeria; order Nitrososphaerales; family Nitrosopumilaceae; genus Nitrosopumilus. The sequence continues at coordinate 29,602 of JAANXA010000035.1, read as the reverse complement.
AATTTTTTGACACTATATGCATCATAACCCAATTCTTTTAATTTTTCATCCCAACCATCGTCCATTTCATCAATCAAGATTTTCATAATTGGAAATAATTCAAATACAATATGAGTGTAAACCAGAGTCAACTACTTATTTTGAATAATTATAGAACAATTAATGGATGAAAAAGATGAAGATAAATCAGAGAAATCAAGGAAAAATCATTTAAAATATTATAGATCATTAGATAGAACAATTATCGATATTAAAAATGAAAAAACACAAGAAAGTGAAAATGTGATTTTAAATCATTTAGATAAAAGAATTGAAGCGATGGAAGAAGACAAAAAAAGAATCAAAGAAATGTTCCCAGACATTACAGATGAGGAATGGAATGGTAACACCTAGTGAAAAAAACCATAACAAACACTTGGATTTGCTTCAAGAATACAAACTACACTTAGTGAAATATATCGAAGAGTTGCAAAAACTAGATAAAAATTCAGAATTTGCAAAAAAATGGAATGAAACCACAATAAAAGAAAGGAAACAAGAACTACAAGTAATTGATAAAATAATTAAAAATTTGATTAGATTTTAGTTGTGATATTTTTGTGTTAAATCATAAAGAGATTCACAAAAAGTATGAACGTGTTCAGAGGAAACTCCATCAAACCAAGCAATTTCTTTATCGATATGAAAGTCATTGAAGGGATTAGGAGAGTTAGATTTTACAAATTTAATTTCATTTAAAATTAATTTGTTTATCTCATCTAATTCAGGAGAAGAGAAATCATAATTACAAGTCATTAAATCAATTTGAACAAAAAAATTTCCATGGCTAGGGTTTATTCGTGATTTGATGAAGGGTTTGTTAAGATGTTGACACTCACGGTAATGTTTATCATATTCAAACATTTTTGAATCACCGAGGTATTTTTGCAATTTCTAATTATAGATAAGAACAGAAGTATCTAAAGTAATTCTAAATATTTGCAGTAAGTTTTTTGATTCTAGTAATTAAGCGAATTTTATCATTGATTGGAATTTCAGGCTCCATAGTAAAGTAAATGATGTTTCTTTTAGAATATACAACCATTTGAGATACTTTTTCTCTTTCTACGTGAACATAACGAACTTTACCAAGAGATCTATCAAATTCTTTTCGCATTGCTCTTCGCTGTGCAACCTGTTTACAAAAATGCTCTTCTTGTTTTTGTGATTTTAGATTTGTCTTACCAGCCTTCATTATAGCTTCACGAATGTTTCCTTTTGGATCGATAATTGCACCAAATCTCATTTTGGGATCAGAGTCAACTATTTTTTGAACAATTTCAAGTAAATTTACTTTTTTTGAAGCTACCATATTCAATTTTGAATTTGTTCTTACTAAATATAATCTATTGATTTGATTTTTTGAGATTTTTTAAAAAATATACATGTTTTAGGTTTTATTTTGTGGATTTTTTTGTGGATTTTTTTGTGGATTTTTTTGTGGATTTTTTTGTGGATTTTTTTGTGGATTTTTTTGTGGAAGTTCCAATAGATTTCAGTTTCTTATTTTTGTCATCTATCTGTTTTTTTAATTTTTGTTGTTTTTCTTTGAGTTTTGCATTTTTTGATTTTATTTGAAGATCAACTTTTTCACGTTTCTTTTTTAGAGAGTCATATGCTTTTTCATCTTTTTTGAGTTTCTTGATAAGTTCATTTTGTTGCTTTAGTTTCTCTTTTTCCTCTTTATTCAACTTAGAGAGTGCCAATTTTTCTTCAGAAATGGTATTGATTAGTTCTAGTCTTTCTTCTTTAGCTTTAATTAGTTCATGTTCTTGAGATTTAATCAAAGATTTCAGTTTTTTAGATTCTTCAAGTTTTTCTTGTTCTTCTTTAATGTGAGATACAATTAGTTCATAGTCATGATTTGTTTTTTCTAATTCTGCTTTTTTGACTTTAATCTCAGCAGCAATTTTTGATTGGTTTGTAAGTTGAGATTTTTGTTCCTCAGTCATTTTTGCCAACAAAATTTGTTCACGTTCAATTTGCTTTTCAATTTCTTCTTGCTCTAATTGAGCAGATACAAGTTGCTTTTTTTGTTGTAACAAATCAGTAGATATTTTTGATTTTTCAGAATTAATTTTCTTGATGACATTTGTTCTTGCTTTTTTAACTTTTTCAAGTTCTTCTTTCTGTAACAAAATATCACGAGATAATTTTGTTTGTGTTTCTATGTTTAATCGTTCATTTTTAATTTGAGATTCTAGAGAATTTTTTTCTTGAGTGACTTTTTGTTCATATTCTTTTCTATGAGTTACAAGTTCAGATAGTTTCAACCTATTAGAATTCAATTCGTTTGAAGTTTTTTCTTGCTCATGAATTTTTTCTTTTTCATTTTCGATTTTTTCATAAATTTCATTTATTTCATTTGAAACATTTTGAGAGGTCCAACCCTTTGGCATCGTACCACGAGTTACAATTTTTTCAGTTGTTTTAGGAGGATCTACAGAAATAGTTTTTGATTTAGTTTCTAATTTTATTTTAGTCGATGTAATGTTTTCAGGTTTTGAAGATACATGAGAAGCAACAATTTTTGCAACATTAAGATTTGGAGAAAGTTTTGATTGCAAATATTGAATATCAGAATTGTACAATGGTTTGTTATCAGAAATCATATCACTGATATGCTGTAGACGTCCAGGATCACCTTGCCCAGTTTCAATTAGTTTTTTAATTTGAGGAAGAAAATCATTTTCATCTTCATTAGTTTCATTAATTTCAAATGAAGAATTTAATTTGGATTCAAGATAAATCTGATCAGAGTGGTATAAGGGTTTTTTATTTTTCAGAAATTCCAGAATATGATATAATCTTCCAGCATCGCCATTTCCAGAATCAATTAATTCATTGATTTTTTCAATCATTTGAGTCAAAGATATACGTTCTAGCTCAGACATTACTTTCATGATTTTTATTCAGATATAGTAAAAATAACTTTTTAAAAAATTCACTCGTGAATACATTTTTTTTGATTTAATGGCCACAAAAAATTCAATTTGACGTAACTGAGATAGTATCATGTAAAGGACATTTAATAATTAAAATGATAATACAAAATCAAATATGAGAACAGGAATTCCAATAATTATCATAGGTTCAAGTATGTTTGTTCTAGGATTAATCTTATTTTATTCAATTCAAATTGGTCAAACAGACCCTATTCTACGTTTCATCAAAAATACAGGTACATTTGTAGGTCTTAGTGGAATGGGAGTAACTTTGGCAGGAATTATCATATATCTAATCAATAGAAATGCCCAACCAATACAAGAAGATTTTGAGATAGAGAATAGAGATCAATAATCAAATTTGTGAAAACCATTTGTGATAATTTTATTTTGGTAAGAGCAACTAAATTATAACTACAAGAATTAGTATTAAGAAGAAATGTCTGAAAAAATCTGGACTGGTTCAATTTATCTTAAAGATGAAGGAGGATATGAGATTATTTTGAAATCACTTACTCATTATAAGAAGAGACTAAGAAGCATAGAAAATAGTCCAGAATTAAAAGAAGCAGCTGCAATGTTTGCACCAATATTAGTTCAACAAGCAATGAAAACACATCCAAAAGTTATAGAATTGATTCAAAAAACTGAAAGTAGTATTGATGATATTCAAAAAGTCAATAATTTAAAAGAAGACATCCCATTGTTTGAAAAAGCATTATTGTGTTATGAGTCAGATATCAACAAAGCAAGAGATACAGGTCACGAATATTTTTTAAAATTAATTGAGAATGTAGAAGAAGCATCAAAAGATCTAGATACAATAAAAGTTGCCTTAGATAAAATCAAACAGTTTTCATAAAAAGTTTACAATCCTTGCAAATACCAATCAAAATAAGGTAGCAAGGATTTGCATTGTTTTTTCTTTTCTGCATCATCTGATACATCATTAATTTTCTGTATTTTTCCTTGTAGGTATTCTGTAGTCAATTTACTTCTAAATTGAGGCTGAATTTGTTTGATAACTCCAAGAATTTCATCAGAAGAAGCACTCTCAACATCATTTAAGATTTTTTGAATTTCGTCTTTTAAGACCATAAAATCAATCAAAAATACCCATTATTATTTGATAAAGTCACACAATGACATCATCATCATTCCAGGTAAGACGAAATTGCCCAGTAACCCTGAACATGTTTAATTTCCCACCTTTTTTGAAATTCAACTGATATGATTTGTGAGCGACATCATCTATTTCTAAAACAACATCATCTTTGGTGGTTTGAAAAACAATTGGATTGTTTGAAATTTGTTTCCAACTTGTTTCATCAAAATCCATGTAAAATTTTGTGTACAATAATCCCATACAAGATTCACTACAAGCCCGAATAAATAACTAGATGGTTTTGTAAAACAAGGGAATTCATCTAAACAGGACTCCAAAATGGCCAATTATAGTTGGATAAATTAAATTGAAATCAGAATCAGTTTTCACTATTTTTAGTACTTTGAATACAAGTTGTTGAAGGGTTAAATGTTCATCGCGGTACAATGTTTTTTTTGGGTTTTTAATGGAATCTAAAAGTGTAAATCCGTTATCTGTTTTCAATAAACTTGTCAACAAAAAACTTGCTAGTCTAATTTTTTCATCAATATCTTTTCTAGAATAGTCTATTTCTAGTCGTTTTATTTCTAATTTTAAATCATGAAATGATGTATTTGTAAAATGTTCAATGTGTTGAAATGATTTTTGTTCATAGTTTTCTACAGGAGTATAAAATTTCATATTTCCTTTAAGAGATTCTGAAATCATTTCTTTATCAATTAGGGAATTACGTGTTTTTTCAAAAGTTGTTTTTGCCATAAATTTAGGAACAATCAATTTCAACAAAGCATTGTGATGTAATTCGGAGTTATTTTTTATAATCTCAAATACAATTCTCTCACGCTCATACATCTGAAGGTCAGGCTCATTTTGTCTCATTTTATCTAGGTCGACCTATATTCGATAGGTCATGTATTAATGGTTTTTGACAAAAAATATTCAAACAAACTGAAATGAAATTGATTAGAATGAAAATAAGAGATTATTCTTTATCAATAAATTCATTGACACCAGGAGGTTCTGGTGCAAGTCCTTTTCTCTTTCTAATATCAGCAACAGCTGTGGTAAGCATAGATTTTGGAACTTCGGTCCATTCTTTAAATGAAGTATTCCAAGTAGCACGACCTGCAGTTTGACCTCTCATTGCTTCAGACAAAGTAAATGTTTCAGAAGCTGGAATTTCACCTACAACAATACTTGATGCACCTTTTTGGGACATGTCAAGAACTTTACCACGTTTACCTGAAAGAATAGTTGCAACATTGCCTACAAGATCAGTAGGTACACGAACTTCAATTGCCAATGTTGGTTCTAAAACAGCAGTACCTGCAGTGAGTAATGCACCCATACAAGCTCTTCTTGATGCAGGACCTAATTGAGACAAACCTCTGTGAGCAGTGTCTTCGTGGGGAACAAAGTGAGTAAAGATGAATTTACAATCTCTCATCTGTTCTTTACATAAAGGACCTTCTCTCATAACTTCATCAAATCCTGAATTGATTGAATCAGTAGATTCTTGAACAAACTGAACACCTTTAGTTCCATTAATCAAAACATTTCCACGAGAATCAAATTTCATAACTCTCTTAATTGTATCAGTATCCCATCCAGCGCCTTTTAACAAATCAGATACTACTTTTTTATCTTTAATATCACTAATCTCTCCAGTTCTAAGCATATGTGCAATTTCAGGTTCTAGGGGTTCAACTTTCATGAAAATTTTATTGTGTCTATTAGGAGATTTTGCCATGATTGGTTCACAGCCGGCTTTTACAGTTTCTCTATAATTAATCAAAGGTTCAGAGGTAATTATTTCACATTTTGCATCTTGGATTCTGTGTGTTGCAACATCTAGATGGAGTACACCCATTCCTGCAACAATAGTCTCACCACTTTCTTCATCAATTTTTACAATTAGATTAGGATCTTCGATTGTTAATTGTCTTAAAATTTCTACAAGTTTTGGTAAATCTTTAGGATGTTTTGGTTCAATTGCAATTTGAACAACAGGTTCTGAAACATATTTGACACCTTCAAACATTGGAATGTCTTTCACAGACGAAAGGGTATTTCCGGCTCTACATTCAGTTAATCCTAATAATGCAGGAATATTTCCAGCTCCTAACTCACCTACTTGTTCTCTTTGGTTACCCATAAAGAAGTTCACAGATTGAACTCTTCCTTCTCGTTTTTCATCAATAATGTTAATTGTTTGCCCATCTTTGATAGTTCCAGAAAATAATCTTCCAATAGCAACAGGACCAGCTGCAGGATCTAGTACCATATTTACAACCATCATAATTGTAGGACCAGAATCATCACATGCAAGTAATGCTTTTCCGACATCAGAATCCAAATCACCTTTCCAAATTTGAGGAATTCTGTATGGGACGGCTTCATGAGGTGCAGGGTGGTGTTTTACAACCATACCGAGAACAGCATCAGCAAGTGGTGCTTTTTCTACAAGGTCTGCAACTTTTTCATCATTATAAGCATCAATAACATCTTTGAATGTAATACCTCTCTCTTTCATCAAGTCGACATTAATTGCCCATCGGTCCTTTGCAGAACCAAATGTCACACTTGCGTCTTGAATTGAAACTTTCCACTTTTCTTTGTATTCAGGTTCAGCATACGTTTCGATTAGTTGGTTAAAGTTTGATACCACTTCTGCAAGTTGTGCTTGCATTTTTTCAGGAGTTAATCTTAATTCTTTGATAAGCCTATCTACTTTATTGATAAATAATACAGGTTTTACTCTCTCTTCTAAAGCCATTCTAGTTACAGTTTCAGTTTGAGTCATGATACCTTCTACTGCATCACACACTACAACTGCACCGTCAATTGCCCTAAGACTACGAATTACTCTGCCACTAAAGTCGACGTGACCTGGAGTATCAATCATGTTAATGACATAATCTTTTTCTTTTTGTGTAAACATCAAAGTTACATTTGCTTGATAAATTGTGATTCCTCTTTCTTGTTCTTCTTTATCAAAATCCATTGCCAATGCTTTACCTGCAGCAGATGGAGCAATAATTCCAGAATATGCTAAAAGACTGTCACTCATGGTAGTTTTTCCATGGTCAACGTGAGCAATTACACCAAAGTTACGGATTTGATCCTTGTTCTTGATGATCTTCATAACTTCGCTAGTTGACTTGAATTTTACCATATTTTGCAAAACCTAGGAGTCAGCTATTAAATCTTAGCCTTGAAAAAATATCAATAAATCATTTGATTACTTACGTTTCGAATATTTTCTGCCAACACAAAATGACAATCTTTTCTTTTTTTCTTTTTTGCCTCAAAAAGAGGTAAAAGTTGAGAGAAGAATGTACAGTACAATATTTGATCTAATTTTTTTGAAGGGATGGAAGGATGAATGACGTTGATTCCAATTTTTTTGAGATGTAAAACTAGTTGTTTGTTATGAGAGTTTTCTTCTTCAAAAATTATTACAGTATCACCTTTTTTACAAGAAAACAATTCCATATGTGAAAATTGTTCTAATCTAGCATAATGGACATCATAACCCAATATTTCATAAAATTTTGCAGCACAATACATTGCCATAGGGTACGTAAAAAAAGTACCAAGAACAAAGATTCTTTTTGAGATATGAGATTTTTTGGCAAAAACCTTTGCCTTGGACAACAATTGTGTAGTTTTAGGAATAGTTACAGAAGATACTAAAGAGATACAAGTTAACGCACTTTCCAAAAAAGATATGCTGCCTGCAGTAAATACACCACTATTTGGAGCAGAAAGTAAAATGATTTTATCAGATGCTTTGGCAAGTTTGCTATCAGATTTTGATGTGATTGCAATGGATTTTTTTGCTTTTCTTGCAACATGAATATTAGTAATTGTGTTCCCAGAAATTGAAACAAAATAGGTATTTTTTGATTTGATTAGTTTTGGATTTTTGAAGAGATCAAGAGGGTCAAAAACAGAAACAAGACCATTAGAAAAAGAGTGGGCAAGCATTGCAGAAACTAAAGAATCACCACTGCCAGAAAATAATGCAGATTTTTGTTCTTTTTCAGATAATTGTTTTTGTTTTGAAAATGATTTTAGAAAACTTAATTGTAATTCAATATCTTTTTCAAAAGCCTCAAGAGAATTCATCATAATAACAGTCAAAACTAATATTAAAAAATAATTCGAATAGGTTTTGATTTTTATTACGATTATTAAAAGAAATGATCATGGAAATATCTGTAGGACATACTCCTGATTCTGATGATGCATTCATGTTTTATGGTATGTTTACTAACAAAGTTCCATCTCCAGATTTTACAGTAAAACACGTTATTGAAGACATTGAAAAATTAAATCTTAAAGCAACAGATCCAGAATTAGATGTAACTGCAGTTTCAGTACATGCATGTGCATACATTCCAGGATATACAATTTTGAGAAGTGGGGGAAGTTTTGGTATAGGATATGGTCCAATTGTTACAGCAAGAAAACAGATGACAATTGATGAATTAAAAAAATCTAAAATTGCAATTCCAGGTAAAATGACATCAGCATTTTTGTTACTACAATTAATGATTGGAAAATTTGATTATGTTGAAATGAATTTCAGTGACATTCCAGAAGCTGTCAAATCAGGTAAAGTTGACGTTGGATTGGTAATTCATGAAACCCAATTATCATATGAACAAGAAGGGAATGTCAAGATTTTAGATGTGGGAGAATGGTGGCATAAAACAACAAATGGACTTCCAGTTCCATTAGGAATAAACGTCATGCGAACTGATTTGGGCATGGATACCATTGTAAAATTTGACAAATATCTTCAAGCATCAATTGAATTTGGATTAGAACATCTAGAAGATGCATTAGAATATGCAATGCAATATGCACGAGGAAAACCAAGAGAATTGATTGAGAAATTTGTTAAAATGTACGTAAATGAAGTCACAGTAAACATGGGTAATGCAGGAGAAGAGTCAATCAGAAAACTCTTTGAAATGGCCAAAGAAAAACAACTTGTGCCAGACTTTGAAATTAGTATTGCCACCAAGTAATTATAGAACAAAAAAAATTTAGAATTGATGGGAGATGGAATAGGGGGTCCCGTAATGGGAATTTTAACAAATAATGCTTTTGAATTACTAGTTAGTCATTTTAGAAAAGATAACAAAGATGAATACGGTAAAACTGAAAAAATAATTATTGCAAAAATTGACAATCCAGAAGAACCACAATATTCAGATACCACTCAAGAGGATTTAGAAAGAGCACTAAAAGGAAAATTCGTTACATGTAATGTTCAGTATAGAGACACAAAAACAGATGCTCTAGTATGTAATGTGTTTGTTCAAAAACCTCCAGAAGAATTCAAATAAAAAATCAACTGCAAAATCTAAAAAATTTTTAGAAAATATTATTAGTATAAAATCAAGATCATAATTCAAATGGTTCTTGTAGATAAGAGAATGTTATCATTAGGAATTACATTGTTAGTAATAGGCGTTATAGTAAGTGTTAATGTGAATGCATCAACTCCTGCAGGGCACTCAGGAATGTCTGAAGAAGAAACAATCGATTTAATGATTGCACAACAAGAAAATCAGGATCTCAACACTCTTTCCGGAATTTTGATGGGTTTGGGATTTTTGTTGATTTTAATCAGTTTTGGTACACGACGAAAGAAAAGCAGTCCTAAAAAACAAGAGAAAAAGCCAATAAAGTGATTCAAAGTTTTTAATCTAAAATTATAATTAAAAAACATGATTCAGGCAGAAATTAGCGTGTATCCAATGGCAACTAAAACCACCAGTGCTAGTTTTTACATAGCAAAAGCCATAGACTCAATCAAAAATTTGGAGAATCTCAGATATGAAATAAATTCCATGGGGACCGTTTTAGAATCAGATAACATAGATGTAATTAATGAAGCATCAAAAAAAATGATGGAAACTGTACACAATTTAGGAATCAACAGAGTAGAAGTAATCATCAAAATTGATTCAAGAAGAGACAAACAAGTAAGAATGGAAGATAAAATAAATTCAATTAAAAAACAGTTAGACTAGAATTTGTTTAAAATATCAAAATGAGTATTTCGTTGAGCAGGATTTCGTCCAATTTCTTTTACCATCGTTGCCAGATCATCAACAGATGAAGCAGTATGTTTTCCAGCAGCACGATAAATTTCTTCAGAAAATGCAGTTCCTACTAGATCATTTCCGCCATTAGACAATGCAACTTGTGCTAATTTTTTACCAAGGGCTACCCAATAAACAGAAATATTATTCAAAACACCTGCAAGCATCAATCTAGATAATGCAATAATTTTCAAATCATAAACAGATGAACATTCATGAGTTACCAAATTATTTTGTTCTAGTTCAGTGTTATCTAAACTAAATTTCAAAGGAATCAAGGTTAAAAGACCATTTGTTTTCTTTTGTAAATCACGGATTTTTATCAAATGATCAATAATGTGTTCGGGTTTTTCAATATGACCATACAGCATTGTAACATTACTTTTAATTCCCATATTATGTGCCTCTTCAATTACATTAATCCATTCTTGACCAGAACATTTTCCTCTAACAATTTTATTTCGAATATCCGGATGAAATAGTTCAGCTCCGCCTCCAGGCATCGAATCAAGTCCTGCATCTTTTAAACGTGAAAGAATTTCTTTTGTAGAATTTTTTGTTAGTTTAGATAAAAAGAAAATTTCAGCTGCAGTTAATGCTTTAATGTTAAGTGTAGGATGACTTTTTTTGATAGTCTTCATCATATCTTCATAATATTCTAAAGGTAATTTTGGATGAAACCCACCTACAATATGAACTTCAGTTGCACCCATTTGTTTTGCAATCCCAACGCGTTGTTCAATTTCTTGAGGGGTTAGAGTATATGCATCATCTTCATCACCTTTTCGGTAAAAGGCACACATTTGACAACTAGCAGCACAAACATTCGTGTAATTCATGTAATATGATGCCGCAAAAGAAACAGTATCCCCAACTAGTTTTTTTCTAGTATTATCAGCTACTGCTCCAAGTAAATGCAAATTATCATAATTCATCAATTCCAGTCCATCATTATAGGATAATTCTTCTCCAGCCAATGCACGATCTAGTGCCTTAGAATCCCCAACTAGTTGCTCTAACACAAAAATGGGCGTTTCTTGTCATGATATATTCCTTAAGTCTCAAGAAATAAGTACTCAAACACATTATTTTCATTAATGGTACTTCCTTTAGTTGATGAGCATAAACCAAAATGTTACTTATGTCATGAAGGATTTGAAAATATAGAAAAACTCAAAGAGCATCATAATTCTGCACATAAAGAATTTTTTGAATCACATGAAAAACAAAATATTCGCGAACCAGCACCAGGCGACGTTACAGTATTTTAGTGGTTAATTTTTTTAATAGATTTTAGTAAATCCTCTGCAAGACTCTTTGAAACACTGGCCAATTCATAATGTTTGTCAATAGATAATGCCTTTTTGAAATGTTTGATAGCATCAGAAAGTTTTCCCATTTCTCCCAAAGAGAGACCTTTGTAAGCTAATGCCATGGGACATTTTTTATCTATTTTCAACACATGATCATAGCAAAGTATAGCATCAGAAAATTTTTCTTCAGAATGTAATGTGGTACCTTTGTTAAGAAGTGCATCAATATTATCAGGAAGTATAGATAATGCCTTATCATATGATTTTATAGCCATTTTATATCGTCCCATATTTTGTAGAGTTACACCTTTGTCAATTAATGCACGAATATGAGATGGATCTTTTTTCAATGCTAAATTATACAATCGTAAAGATTCAGAATAATTACCATCTTCGACACATTCAAAAGCTTCATCCAGAATTTTTTCAATAACATCAGCCACAACATCAGATGGGATATTCTCAATAATATAGTGATCATTTGTAATATTTTTTTGGATTTTATGTTGTGTTTGTAAAACAATTAAATTTTGCATAAAATGATTTATTCGATCTTAAATTAACCTCCAGGTAATATTGTAATCAAATTTTCCTAAAATTATGATGACAAATATTTCATGAAGCATATTTGTCTCTAGGTTCAATTTCCAGAGATTTGTTAAAACAATACAGCGCTTCTTCATATCTGCCCAAACTACGTAAGGCAACGCCCTTAAGATTCCATAAATCAGGATTATTTTGGTTTAACAATAATGCCTGTTCAAAAAAATCCAAAGCATTTTCAAACTTGGATTCATCTAAAAGTGTCCTTCCTTTTTCTACAAGTGTAGAAATTTCATCCATGAACTTAGATAGATTGCATTTGTATTAAACATAACAAATCATGCATGAAAAAAAGAAAAAAATTAAACAGATTTTCAAAGAATTACCCAAAATTTAAATAAATTTTTTAATTTCATTAAATGAGTCATGGATGAAACAGATGAAAGAATATTAAAAAATCTGATGATGGATGCAAGATTATCAGCACGACAATTAGCATTAAAACTAGGAATGTCAACAGTTACAGTCTTATCAAGAATTAAAAAAATGGAAAAATCAAAAATAATCAAAGGTTATTCAGCAATAATTGATCATGAAAAAATAGACTATTCACTTACAGCAATAATTGAAATAATTGCAAAAAATGATAAAATTGTAGATATTGAAAATGAGATATCTAAGTTTGAAAATGTCTGTGGAGTTTATGATATTACAGGTTCAACAGATACAATAATTATAGCAAAATTCAAAGAGAGAAATGAATTAAGTAAGTTTGTAAAAGACCTAGCTTCCATTCCAAATGTGGAAAATACAATTACTCATGTAGTTTTGAATACTACAAAAGAAGACTTTAGACTATCGTAAAAAAATGAACAGTGTTAAATTTTTTGTAATATCGATTTTAATTCTAGGGACAGTACAGACAGCTTCTGCCCAGAATGATGAGTTAGACATGGAGTTAGAAGTAACAGATGAAGAGAAAATAATTTTATTTTCAGGTTTCATCATAGCAGTTATTGGAATATTTTTATTTTTGGCAAGAGATGTGATTTTACGTAAAAAAACATCATATGATAAAAAAGATTTAGGATCCAAACAAGACAAAACATATGAAAAATATCATTCAGATTGGGGAGAAGATTATGAAGAATTAGGAAAAAGAAAAAATACGAAGGAGAGTCAAGAATTTAGAGAAGAGGCAGCAAATGATAGTCTACCTAATTATTATGATATGTTAGGAGTTACAAAAGAAGCAACTCAAGAAGAGATTAAAACAAAATTTAGAGAACTAGCAAAAAAAACACATCCCGATAAAACAAAAGAAAATTCTGAAGAAAAAATGACAGAGTTAAACAAAGCATATGAGATTTTATCAGATGTTGAACGTAGAGAAGCCTATGACAAATATCTTAAAATCAACTAGACGGAATTTAATTTTACAATAATCATGCTCAATTCAATTGAATTTGGAGTTTGAACACTGTTCGTTAAGTTTGTAAATATTTCGGCATTGATCTTCTTTCCATCAATTTCTGTATCAACAGTGATTCTTAATTCACCAAATTCAGTATTAGGACCAAGCATATTGTTAGTCAATAATGAAATGACTGAGAGATCTTTAATTTCACATTTCATTTTGTATGCAAATTTGTCTGAAAAATATACACCACCTCTAGTTGTAGGTTGATTTACAGGAGTGGGAGAATTTACAATAGAGACATTGAAAATTTGAAAGGTTTTTTCATTTAGATGAAGAGTACAAGTAACAGAGTCAGAATTCACTGAATTTATCAGGGTTTCAAGTAATTTAGAATCAACAGACATGAAAAAAATGCCAAATTGTAATTCTATTGAATCTTTCTAAGGAGAGATCAAAAGTTCTTTAAAACAAAAATTGGTCATCTTTAAAAATAACAGTTATGATCGAGGTATAATGCAAAAACTTGCAAACAAACATCCGATGAGAGCCCAAATTCTCAAACTAATGTCAGAAAATGAATTGGCAGATGATTGTTTTGTTGAGATGCTAGATTATACAATTGATTTATTTGAAAATCAAGGACTTGGAAGTGATTACTATGGATACCATAATATTAATCATGAATTAGAAGTTACATACGTTTCACTTTTAGCTGCAAAACAAGAACAAGTGAAATTAAGTAAGGAAGATATCAAATATCTCTATGTAGCTGCGTTGTTTCATGATTTTGATCCACAAAAAAATGTAGATAAACCTCATGAAGAAAGTGTTTTAAAATTTATTTTATTAGATAAGAAATTACAAGGATTATTAAAAACAGCAAAAATTGATTTAGAGATAATCAAAGTTTTGATTTTAAGAACAACATATCCGTGGATAGGAGACCTAAAAAATAATGCTGAATCTCAAATCAAAGAATGTTTTCTAAGTTCAGACATTACAAGAAATGATCTTCAACTTCAACAACACATTATGAAGATGGGAGAATATCTATCAGTAGTAGATAGGGTTTGTGGTTATGCATTAGGGGATTTTGTTAAAGCAATGGAAATGGCAAAGATGAATGCACATGCCCTGGCATGGAGACCATCTCTAATTGTTCGAAGTGCAGTTGCATATTTTGAAGAGTTGTTAAACAAAGAAACAGAAATGGTCAAAGCAGTACTAAAAGAACTTTCAAACGAAATGAGAAAAAATTTTTTTGATACAGTATTATCATTTATGAAAATTAGACAGCAAGAAATTACAATTCAAGCAGATTTTGCATATGAAAATCTAAAACTAATACCAACAATGGATTCAATGACAACAAGACAAGATCCAAAATACATCAAAGAACTGTATGATATATTTTTAGAATTACCAAGACCACTTCAATTTTCAAAAGAAAGTTTTGATGAAACAATTAAAGATCCTAAAACCATCATCAACACATTAAGACTGAATGGAAAAGATGGAGAAATTGTAGGATTTGCAAAGGGTGGAGCACTTGAAAAATATGATTTACGAGAGGAGATAAGAGACGAGAACTATGGATTGACAAACACAATTTTTCTTGAACCGATTGCAGTGAAAATGGGGTATTGGGGGTTGAGAGGAGGTAGTGAAATGAGACATTTGTTCATAATGCAGGCTCATTCAATGAAATACAGGTATATGACAAGTTTTGCATTACGAGAAGTAATTCAAGGTAGAATAAACAAAGAAAGAGCAGAATTTGTGATGCAGTTTGATCCAGAAAGATGGGACTACTATAGAATACAAATTTAAATTCACAATATCAAAATTTTCTCAAAAAACAGATTATAAGAAAATACAGATTAAATTTTAATATATTTCAAATAAATATTATTTTTAATTACTGATTTAAAAAATTAGAGAATGTTATAAGATCATTATTTTAAGAATATTTTGGAAAAAATGAATAACTAAAATAGATATTAATTAAAAACTGCTGAAAATGGTTCCTGAATTTTTCCCATTACAAAAAAAGTTGTTGTGGAACATAATAATTGAGATCGGAGATTTGCCAAATGGTTAAAAAAAATCAACAAGTTCTCGCTAATAGAACCTGAGCCTATGGAAATTATGACAATAGGATATTGTGTAAAGTGTCGAGATAAACGAGAAATCGGTAATGCTGGACCATACACCATGAAAAATGGCAAACCTGCAATCAAAGGCACATGCCCAACTTGTAGTACAGCTATTTTTAGAATTGGAAGAGGATAAAATTCTTAACAGAGTTTTACAACTCCCCCAAATTCTTTAGGAACACCTCCTCCAAAACAAATGTTTTGGAAGTAGGTCTTTTTATATTTCACAAAAAATTTGAATTAAAAAAATAAAGAGATTATTTTAGTCGTTTGTAAATCTCTTTGAATTCAGTTGATAGATTGTATGCGATGTTGAGTAGATGTATCAGTTGGTTCATAGATGTTTTATCACGACCTAATTGTCTCAAAATGGTCAAAGCCTTTTGGGGAGCATTTACAGGTAAAGGTGTTTGTCCAGACCATGTTTCAAAAGCACATTCAACATCTAAGCTGAAATTCAGTACAAACTCTTTCCATGCAGACATGGTATTTGGAGCATTTGCAGGCAGTAACACCTGAGATAATTCACGAAACTGATTTTTTCTATCCAAATATAACATGTCTAGGGCTTGATGGATTTTTTCCTGAGAATAATGCTCAGAATTTAACATATACATTCCAGAGAGACTCATAACAAAATATTCTCACTATCAAAGATAAATTAGATAGGTGATTCTCTGAAAATCTATTAAAAAAAACCTATTGAAATTAACAAGTGTTAAGTAAAGTAGAGTTTTTTTAGAGATTTTTATACACATGATTGATTAAAACAAAATCAAGGAAAGATTTTACAAAAAATAATCAAAATGATTAGAAAATCTATACAGTGAGTTCTGAAAACCTATTTTCAACATAGTCCCAATTTACCACATTCCACCATGCATCAACATAATCAGGTCTTTTGTTTTGATATTTCAAATAATATGCATGTTCCCAAACATCTAATCCAAGTAAAGGGATTTTTTGAGTAGTCCAGGGACTAGTTTGGTTAGAAGTTGTAATGATTTCAATTTTATTATAAGTTTGGTTAAAAACTAACCAACACCAACCACTTCCCTGAATTGTGGTAGCTTTTGTTGAAAAAATTTTTTTGAAATTTTCAAAACTGTCAAAATATACATTGATTGCATCTTCAAGTTTTCCAGAAGGGAATTTGGTTCCATCAGGAGTCATAATTTCCCAATAAAGTTTATGATTCTCAAATCCTCCTCCAAAGAAGTTAATTGCATTTCTACCAGATTCGGGAATTGAATTAAGATCAGATAAAATTGATGAGATATACTGAGGATGAGAAGAACCTCCAATTTGTTCCAGAGATGTATTGAGACCATCAACATATGATTGATGATGTTTTTGATGATGAATTTCCATCGTTTCTTTATCAATAAATGGTTCTAGTTCATCATATTCGTAAGGTAGTCTAGGAAGTTCATATTGGACCATGAAAATAAAATTACACAATCCACATATATTCTTCAAGAGGAAATTTTGAAAAGTAGATTAATCTCCAATTAAAACTAAAAATATGAAAAAATTAGGAACGATTGATTTAGAAATTTTAGAGTTAGCAATTAAAGAAAATGGTACATTCAATGAAAACAATTTAGAGAATTCAGAATTAAAAAGATTAGGAGTTGGGAAAATTTTAGATTCACTTGCATCGTTAAAAGATAGAAAATTCATATCATTAAACATGGATGGTTCATTTTCAATCACAGACATTGCAAGAGAAATTCTTTGGAGTAACAGTATTCCAACATGGGTCAAAATTTTGCGGTTATTACAAATCAAATCATGCGGAATGGAACAGATTTGTGATACGATAAAAATTGTAAAAAAAGAAGCTGAAGAAGAATTAGAAAAACTTAGAAAAAACCAATTTGTATTAATGTCTCCACAAAGACAAGATGGAAAAATCATAAAAATTTATGAGATTTTACCAGAAGGAATTGACAAAATCGATAAAACAGAAGAAGGGGGATTCAACACAGAAGAAACAAAAACAGGAATAGACATCACCAACATACTTGACAATATTGTAAAAGATGTGAATAATTTACAGATTGAGAAATCAGAAAAACTCAACATCATTGAAAAATTATTTGAAATAAAAAATAAGTTAAAAATTTAGATTATGATGGATTAAACATCAATTCCAGTAATTGTCCAATCAAGTGCTCTTAAAACACCTTGATAATATTTCATAGCATCCATTGAATCAGTTTTAACCAATCTTTCCTCGATGATCTTTCTGTATTCATCAATTTCTTTTTCAGATTTCATAGAAAGAACGTAAGTTTTTGCAGTTTATCAGGGTATTGTAAATAATAAGAGAAAAAGTAGAAAACAAACCATTACTTTAGAATAAACACAAAGAGAAAGTTATGAAAAAGTAAATGTTTGAAAAAATATTGAAGACACATAGAGAAATTAAGAATTTGCAAAAAGAATTGGTTAAAACGCTAAGATCTGATGATGAACCATATTTTGGAGCATCACTTGAAAATTTTGTATAAAAATAAATTATTTTGCACGGATTTTATCTTGAATTTGGGCTAGAATCAGTTCTGCTTTATCTTTATTTTCATAATTATCAATGGATTCATCAAGAATTTCATCAATTTCATAGCTTTTATCTACCAAAATATTTGCCACATGATCATCCAAAGTTCCACTTCCAATCAAGTAATATGCAAAGACAGTATTTTTTTGACCAATTCTATGCAATCTATCTTCTGCTTGTCGATGAATTGCAGGACTCCAATCTAGTTCAGCAAAAATAACATATTTGGCTTTTGTAAGGTTTATACCAACATTTCCTGCTCGAATTCCTGCAATCATTAGTTTTGATTCTCCTTTTTGAAATTTGTCAATTTGATCTTGTCGAACATTATCGGATTGACCACCAATTATAGAAACAGGAGAAAATTCTTGAAGGCTTTCATGAAGTAATTTATGAATTACTTTATGATGACAAAATACAACAACACTTTCTTCAATTTCCATAATATTTTTTACAAAATTAATCACATGAGGTAATTTTGCAATTCCTGCAACCTGTCTTTCACTTTGAATAGCACGATGATAAGATGCAGATTTAGAAAATTCAGTTTCAGCCGTTTTTTGTTCTTCTTCAAGTTTTTTCCAAATTTTATCTAACTCTTCAAGGTAGTAATCAGTATCAGATGCAATAACTTCTTTGTAACGTACTTTATCTTTGAGTTCTTTTAAAACATCAGATTTTTTTCGCCTAAGCATGACATGTTTTTGTAATTCATTTCTAAGAGAAGCACGTTTATTTTCTAAAACAATTGCTTTCCCCTTATCATTAACATAACAAAAATACTCACAGAATTCCTTAAAACTACCCAACAGTCCTGGTTTCAAGATATCAACAATAGGCCAAATTTCAGAACCACGGTTATAGATAGGAGTACCAGACAATCCAATTCTATACAAAACAGATGAAAGAGCCGCCAATTTTTTAACAGATTTGTATTTTTGAGTAGTTTTTGACCGTAAATTATGAACTTCATCACAAACTAGAGTTTTGATCCCAACTTCAGATAAATCATCAAATCTTTTGAATAATAATTCGTAGTTAATTACATAAATATCTGTTTTTGGAAGTTCTTTTGATTTACCAGTTCTTATTAGAGTTACACTAGGAGAAAAGGAATCATTAATGCGTCCATTTCTACTTTTCTTTTTCAAAAATTTTTCAATTTCTCTTTCCCAATTATGCAATGTCACCAAGGGTGCTACAACAAGTAATGGGAAGGTTTGTTTTTCAGTTGCAACATAAGATAACGTTTGTACAGTTTTCCCTAAACCCATTTCATCAGCTAGTAGTGCATTACCGGAAGATTTGAGAAGGAAATCCAAACCTTCTTTTTGAAAATTCAAAAGTTTTCCTCTAAATTGATCACCAGTTTTTGCTCGTTTCAATTTATGTTTTATAGGAGGTAGAACAGGTTTCGGATCATATGTTTTAACAATTTTTCTTTGCCAAACAGATTTGGATAAAATTTCAAGGGGGTATCGGTCAAGAATTAATTTAATTTGTTTGATGTTTTCAATCGTGTCAGGTATAATTACCTCATTAACATTTTCACCATACCATGCTTCAGTTACTAAACGTGTAATCATGCTAACAGCACGATCACCAGTAATCTTCCAACTCCAAATTTTGGAATACTTGTCTAAAACGTATTCAAGTGTACCAATGTTTTCTAGAGATGTTTCCATAATTTAT
The DNA here is from genome assembly GCA_018263505.1 of Candidatus Nitrosopumilus sp. Classification (GTDB taxonomy): domain Archaea; phylum Thermoproteota; class Nitrososphaeria; order Nitrososphaerales; family Nitrosopumilaceae; genus Nitrosopumilus. The sequence goes on along the minus strand of JAANXA010000035.1, from coordinate 9,704 downwards.
CGATAGAAATTTTTCTTGCCTTATGAATCTTTCATGGGCAGACGATCTCTAGAAGGAATCAAAAAAAACTACAAGAGTTAAAATATAACAAAATAGAATTGTTAAAGGGAAAATATCGATTATTCTGTAATTAGACTATTATTCAGATCAAAATCAGAAGAACAATGATGAAATAGAGTAAAAATATGGATAAATTAGGCATGGCTGAAGACGGATTTTTTTGGATTTATCTAATATTTTTCATGATTCCACTGGCAAGAATTATACCTCGATTAGTTAGAAGGTTTCAAAATAAGAATAAATTTTCACCACAAAGAGAAAATGTATCCTGGTCACCTAGAGAGGGATTTAATCAGAGAGAATCCTCAAGAGATTTTGAAATGTTAGATAAAACAGAGACAATTGAAAAACCAATTGAAAAACCAATTGAAAAACCAATTGAAAAAGACATGCAAGTTCTAGGTGAGATAAATAGAGGCATAAAAGATTTCAATCAAATTCAAAAAAATACAAATGTAGATAATGGAGAATTAGAAAACATATTAAAAAAATTTGAAGATGAAGGTTTGATGAGAGTGATAAAAAAGGATGGGGTAATGGGAAGTAAAATTGAATTACATCCAACTGAAAAAGGATTCAAAAGATTCAACAAATAAAAAAATAGAAGATTATCTTAAAGCGTATTATAATTAAATTGAAATCACTGTCTATTCAGAACCAAATTTTTAAAACCAAAAAAGATTGTAGAAATCTAAAATATGAAGAATATTGAAAGAGTTGTAATAAATTTTAGCAACAATTTATTAAAAGATAAAACATTCAGAGTTTAAAAAAAATCATTACCAATATTTGGAAGAAGTAAAGGGAACTTCAAAGTATAGAAGAATTGAAAGAGTTATTCCAAGAGATCACCAGTGTTGCAAAAAATATTCAGTTAAAATCATCTACATTGTAGAAAAGTTCCATACAAGTAGAATTTTTAAGAATAATCCAAAAATATACGTAACAACAACATCTATGAAATGAATAGAATAAATGAAAAGTCTAAACATGAACATTATATCACAAAAATCAGTAATCATATGATTCAAGGAATTAGTCATAGAATTTGCAAAAATTAATGAGAGTTGCCAACAGGGTGAGAGGTAGTATTTTCATCATGACAATCACATGAACACAAATAGGTTTTGTGATCGTTTAAACAATCAATGCATTTAAAATGTTTCCTTGTTTCACATGCTGCACAAATCATAATATTTATCATGAATAATGGATGAATTTGAATTTTTTCATGTATTTATACAAAAAATACATTTTAGAATTTAAGAAAAATCAATTGCAAACTAGAAATTCAAAGGAGTCAGTAAAAATAAAACTAAACAAGAAAAAATAATCAAAGGACAAACAATTTTTAATCTTAAAAAAAATAGAAATACAGATTTGGAAATTTTTCATAAGACATCATGCATTACATGCAAAAAAACAATTTCAGAAGTTGAAAGAATGAAGATGGATATTAAAAAAAGAGATTTTTTCAAAGAACCATTTTCAGAAAAAGAATTAAAAAAAATAATCGAAATGACAGGGAAAAAACCAATAGAAATGATTAGAAAAAGAGATAAAATGTATAAAGAGTTAGATTTGGAAAATAACAAAAAAACGGATTCTCAGATAATTAAATTGATGATAAAATATCCAGGATTAATTTTACGACCAATCATAATTATAGATAACAAAGTAACGATAGGAAAAGTAAATATAAAAAATTTAAACTGAATTAAGATTTTTGTTCATTTTTAAAAATTCGAATTGCCTCCAAATGTGAACAATTTGCTTTTAATCCTTTTCCATGATGAAATTTATAAAAATTTTTGAAGCCAGGGCATTCACATGAATCAGAGGTAACAAAATAAGATTTTTCAGGGTTTGATGAAGATTTTATTTGAAATAAGTCATCCTCAATTTGAGAAACACCTCCGTTTTCAACAAGTTTTTTTGCTTTTCGAATTGTGTTTGCACTCATAATATTACAAATTTTTTGATTGTGTTTTATTATATGATTATTTGCATAATGAGACAAACAAAGAATCATCATGTTTTAAAATCGTTTTCAAAAATATCTAATGTTATAAAGTGATTTTTTCACAAGACTGTGATGAGTATGAAAAAATATATTCTTACAAGAATTTTCACAATGTTTTTAGTTTTAATGATAACTTTGTTAATTACAATTTTACTTGTTGGTTCCAACATGGATACAATTTTGAAACAAGGAGTGGTGTTTCAAGTAAGATCTGAAATTACTGAAAATCCAGCAATTGCAGAAAGTTTTTCATCAGTTGAAGAATTTGAAATGTTTGTTCAAGACCAAATAGATCAAAGGAACAAGGTTTTAGGATTAGATGAACCATGGTTTTCTCCACAAAGAATTGGAGTTACAATGTACAAAATTTTATTATTAGATTTTGGACATGCCACTTTTTTAACTAGTGATGAAGGATCATCAAATGTTAAAGATATTATTTTTGAAAAACTTCCAAGAACGATTTTATTATTTACAACAGCCACAATAATAATTTCAATCATTGGAATATTTATAGGCGCAATATCAGCAAACAGGATAGGATCTTTCATAGATAGGGCAACATCAAGTTTTGCAGTAATTAGTTCTAGTTTTCCAGTATGGTGGATTGGAATGTTAATGATTTTTCTATTTTCATTTACATGGCAAATATTTCCTGCAAGAGCAACACCAGATATACCTTCGTCGGATCCATCATACATAGGATCTTTATTGTATCATATGACATTGCCACTGATCACAATTGTGATGATAGGTTTTGGTTCATGGGCATATCTGGTAAGAAATTTCATGGTAGGAATCATGCAAGAAGATTTCATCATGGCAAAAAAAACAATTGGTATTAAACAGAAAAAAATCATATATTCTCATGCTTTAAAAAATGCAGCCCCACCAATTGTGACAATTCTGGCTCTTAGTTTATCAGGTTCTTTAGGAGGAGCAATAATTACTGAAGCTGTTTTTGATTGGCCAGGGATGGGAAGATTGTATTTTGAGGCAATAACAGTGATGGATTTACCCGTAATCATAGGGGCCACATACATTCTAACAGTATTTTTTCTCATCAGTATATTTATTGCAGATTTATTGTACGGGTATTTTGATCCAAGAGTAAGAACAGGAGCATAAAATTGAGCAGTATCAGTCCTCAAGAAATTAAACAGGAATTTTTTAAAAGTAAAATGGGAATTACTGGGATCATCATATTATCCACACTTATTGCAATTTCAATTATTGCCATCATCACAATACCCATTGAAACATTTCAAGAATGGAATAATCCAGAAAATTGGATACTATATCCAAAAGTAGCAGTACCCATATGGGTAAATTATTTCATGTTTGATAAAATTCCAGAGCATAGAATTTATGAAAACCCAAATGTACAAATAAGTTCCAATAAAGAATTGATTCTCACATCACATCAATTTGGAGTGAATTTTGAATATGATGAATTTCCAAATGATTTCATTTACATTTTTTCATCAAAATATGAAAATTCTCCACTAATAGAAATGTCAGTAACTAGGCCTGATGGAATAAAATTAGATTTAATATCAATGTCTTTACCACATTCAAATTCAGAAATCAAACACAATGAAAGAATTTTTTCAACAGATAAATCAATAAGGAAAAATTTATCACTACAATCAGAAAAATTTTCATTTAGTTTTGACAGATTAGCATCAGAAGATATTATTTTTTCACAATTAGAAAAAAATGAACCATTAAAAGGAAATTATATTTTTTCAATAGATACATTTTCAATTGATAACCAACCAAAAATTCTAGAATCTAAATTAATCATAGGCGGTAAAGTTTTTGGAGTGATGGGGACTGATGAATTAAGACGAGATTTAGCAATTGGGTTATTGTGGGGCACACCACTTGCATTATTTATTGGATTAGTAGTATCCATTGCATCAGTAGTGGCAGGATTGCTTTATGGAGTGTATGCAGGATTCAAAGGTAAAAAAACAGATGAAGTCATGATGAGATTCAATGATGTGATCTATGCATTGCCAGCACTGCCATTTCTCATAATTCTTTCAGTGACAATAAGTAATAGTATATTTGTGTTAGTGGGATTTTTGATGGTTTTCGGATGGGTAGGGATTGCAAAAGTTGCAAGAAGTATGTCACTTCAAATTAAAACAAGAGGATATGTAGATGCTGCAAATATGATGGGTCAAAAAGAATCAAAAATTGTTTTAAAACATATTTTGCCACAATTACTACCATATGCATTTGCTAGTATTGCAATTTCAGTTCCAGCAGCAATTACAACTGAAGCAGGATTAAGCTTTTTAGGTTTAGGAGATCCATCGTTTCCCACGTGGGGACAAATACTTCATGATGCAAATACATTTGGAGCATCTTCACGAGGATTATGGTGGTGGATAATGCCACCTGGAATAATGATTGCAGTGACAGGGTTAGCTTTTGTATTTATTGGGAATGCATTGGACTCAATCATAAATCCAAAACTCAAAAGATGATCAAGTAAAGTATTGTCTAATAATATTCAATGCAGAATCATTTAATCTAATTGTATAAGTCAAAGAATTTGGATCTTCTTTTGTTTCAGATAAAATTTCAGCAAATTTTGTTTTGTCTTCTTCAGTTGCACCAGATTCATGAGTGCATAGATTAAATGCCTTTAGATTCAAATTATTTTGTAATAAATAAGAAATAAATTTTTTATAATCTTCAGGAGTTTTCCAATCAGTATTATTTTCAGTACATGCAGCAATCCAAATATCAATAGAATTATGGAAGATTACTTTTTTACGAATTTCTTCTAAAGACATGGGAATTGAATTAAAAATCAGCACGATTCATTTTTGAACCACATCGTGGACAAGTTCCGCCTTTGTGTTTGTTGTTACAAACAAGACAAACATATCGGACACCAGACGAACCACCTGGGGAACCCATTCCAAAAAATCCTCCCCCTTGAGAACCAGAATTTCCACCATATCCACCCATTTTACTCATGTATCGTTTTCTTAGAAATAATGGGAATATAATGAAAATTGCAAGTGCAGCACCTAAACCATAAGGGAATGGCAAAACCATTTGTAGACCTATACTAATTGCAAGAGATGCACCTAAAAATAATAAATAAGTTTTGTAGTTAAACAATTTAACCACAGTAACTCTGAAAAGGTTATAAAGTTTTGGCGATTCTTTAAACGAAAAGAATTACACTATTGAAAGAGGAATTGTATTACCACTACTATCCCACGCAAAAATGGAATCATCAGCATAAGGTGATTTAACAATTAAAGAAACCAATCCAAAAAAATTATGAAGATCAGTTACAGACGGTTCTGCAGAACCACTAGGATGAGAGTGAACCATTCCTATATAGCTCATATCAAAAGGTAAAAAAGAATGAGGAAATCCAGCAAATGTGGGTCCAGTATAATTAAAAGGTGGTATTACCAATCCATCAATTTTAATCTCACCGTTTTTTGATTTCCCCTTTAGAATCAAAATACCTTCATTCGGATGTTTCATTTGACAATAGGATAAAATGCTATCAAGTACATCTTTTTGAAGGATTACTTTACGCTCAACATTTTTTTTCTTGAAAAGCACAAAAATACTTCAAAATCGAACTAATTTAATTTTAAGAAAGATTGATAGTGTATTTAGTATTTGAAAAAATTCTTAATTTAACTTCAATTTTAGAAATTAATTGAGGAATTTTAAGATCGTTTTCAATAATTTCTTTTTTAAAAGATTCAGACTTTGATTCAGAATCTTTTTTGAACATATTATTTTTATTTAATTCAGATTCCAGAGATTCCAGTTGATCAGATTTAAGGGAATTCATATCGTTTTGAATGACATGGATTTTTTCAAAATATTCTGAGACATTTGTTATTAATTCATCAAGTTTTTCTTCGATTTCGGTAATTTGAGACATTGTCTTATCTACATCCTTAACAGAAATAGAACCAGACGATATAGCTTTTCGAACATTCTCTAAAATCGTAATTATAGATTCTTTGTTTTCTGCAACAAGTACGTCAAAAGGATCATTAATTAATTTAGAAAGGATATTTTTTTGATCTTTATCTAATGAAGAAGCATATTCATATCTTCCAAGAGGTCTAGAAATTTTTGTGAATTGTGTTGTTATTTTGTTTTTTATTTCAGATTTCTGTAAATCAAAAGAAGTTAATTTTGCTTCCAGATCAAGGTATTTTTTATAATCATCAGAAGATTTTATTTCTTCAATAGAATTTGAAATAGAGGTTATTTTTTCTTGTAATTCTGTTAATTGGTTTGCATAATCAGAGATTTTTTGAGTTTTTTCAATTCTATTTGTTTGTAAATTTTTTATTTGTTTTAAAATATCAGAAATATCAGTAGCGCTAAGTTTCATAGATTTAAAATTATTTAAAATTGAATTGATTTCTGAATGATTCTTGTTCATTACTTCTAAATTTTCTTTTAGTTGATTTGCATATTTTTTAGCAAATATGTGAATAACTCTAGTTTGTCTTCCCAAGACATCTCCAACTTTTTTGAGAATAGAGTTCAATGAAGAATTTAATTTTTGAGCATCATCAATATTTTGAACTTCTGGCAAATGTGAAACTCCTCTTTTAATCACATCGATTACTTGTTGTTTCCCACGTACTACAATTATTGCAAGGTGTTTATCAATATCATCAACTTTCAAATTATCTTTTTCAAGTACATTTCCAATTTTTATCAAATCTGTGATTAGAGGTTCAGTATTATTTCTCAGATGTTTAATCTCAGAAAGAGTTTGAGAGGTTCGTAGTTCATAAAGTTCATTGACAATAGCAGGTACATCTGAAAGTAAGATTTCCTTATCTTTGGAAATTTCATTTACGGGGATTGTTTCTTTTTCTTGCTTCTTTTTCCCCCAACCAAATACCATTTCTTATTATTGTTTTAAAGGGATTAAAAACAGTTATTCAAATAAAATTTAAAATTAATGTAAAAACAGGTTAGAACATGGTAAAAAGCTCAAAAAAGACATTTCAAACAGGAACAGTAAAAAAAATAATCAAAATTAAAGCATCCAAAGACAAAGTATGGAGAAAAATCAGCAATATTGCAGGATTACCAGAATGGGCAGTAGACGTCAAATCTACTAAATTTTTATCTAAAAAAAAGAGAGATGTAGGAGCAATTAGGTTAATTACATTTTCAGACGGAAACAAAATAGAAGAGCATATTGTTGCATGGAAAAACAAAGAATATTTTACATATATTGCAACTGAGGGATTGCCATTACGGGCATATGTTGCAACGATATCAATTAAATCAAAATCAAAAAAATTGGTAGAACTTACTTGGAAGTCTTATCTAAACAGTGAGAAAATGACAGAAACACAATTTTTAGAATTTCTAGCATTCATGGGAATTTTTTATGAGACATCATTAGAAAACCTAAAAGAAATACTTGAAAGGTAATGTCATAGGATAAAACAGTAAATACAGTGAATTTGCAAAAAACATCATGAGCGATATGCGTTTTATCATGATTGGTATAGGGTTTGTTTTTGCAGGGTTTTTAATTTTAGGAATTTTTGGAGGAAATTATCAAGCAGCTACCTTAGAATCAGATCAATTTGGAACATGTTATGAATACTTTGAAGATAAACCTCCACAAGAGATTAATTGTTCATTTAAGGTATTTGATCAAACGATATTTTTTGGAATTATAATTAGTGTTATTGGTATTGGAGTAATTGCACTTATCAAAGGATTAAAAGGAGATTGGGACAATAAAGTTAATCCAGAAGACATGGTAGGTCCAAGTAGAAACCAAGATGATGACTCAGAAGAGTCAAAAAAATAACCTGATAAAAAATTTTATGTTTTATTTGTTAAGGAATTCTTTAATTTTTTTAAGATTTGTAACATTAGACTCATGAAATATCTCCATGGTTTCTGCAAATGAATCAGGTAGCACATGCTTAAGATCATCAAGTAAGTTATCACCATTAGAAATCATAGTATCAATAAGTTTCTCAATTTCGTTTTTTTCTTCAACCATATTATAGACACATACAACATCATAATTATATTTTAAAAATAGGTTATTTGATTAAAATTACAAGAATTCATCAATATGAGAATTTTTTGAATAAGGAAAAAATAAATTCAAAATTAACAGTGTAATGAATTTCAGATTAAAAAGAAGTTACTCTTTTTTGATCAGAGTTGAAGTAGAACGTACTTTAGGTAATTTTTGCACATTCCAAGAAACTATTTCTCGAATTTTTTCAAAATTTTCTGCTTGAAGTTTTACCATCATATCATGAGTTCCAATAGTTTCAAAAACATCAGTGACTTGTTCGATCTCTTTTAATGCTTCAATAATTTTTTCCTCTGCACCTAATTCACAATTAAGCATAACATATGCATCAGTCATGCAAATAAGAAATGTGTTTGATTATTTAAATCAGAAGAATGTTTGATAGAGTTACCAGACTACATGTACCAAGTCTTTCAGGTTTCTCCTAGGTTTAGGGAATTTTGTCTGTTTTGGATATCCTATACATAAAACTGAAGAGGGAATAAGGTCAGTTCCAATCACATCCATTACTTTTTGCTCATCAAACATTCCAATCCATATAGAACTCAGTCCCAATGCTTGTGCTGCAAGTTGAGAATATCCTGCAGCAAGTGTAGCATCTTGAATTGCAAATTTCTTCAATATGTATTCAGGAAAATCTAATTTTACTCTAGAGGGATTTTTGCAAAATACTAAAACCACAGGAGAGTCAACATAAGGTTGTTTATTGCATGCATCAACTAGAAGTTTTTTCTTTTCAGGGCTTTTTACATAAAAAATTTCAAATCCCTGATAATTACCTGCAGTAGGGGCAGTATCAGCGGCAGCAATTATTTTATCAATTTTCACGGTTTCAACAGGTTTGTCAGAAAATTTTCTAGTTGAGCGTCTTTTTGCCATTACGACAAATAAGTTAGGATCAATGGTTTCAGAAGTGACATTTCTTAGGACATAATCAAGTAATTGGTTGGGTAATTCAGGTTCAAAATCTTTTGGAGAATCTAACGGTTCATAATAAGTAGGGGAAATAGATTCCTCATCAGGTTCAAAATCTCTCACAAAATATTACCAACATGATTGTTATTAAAGAATTATATTTTTTAGAAAATAAAATACACAATCATTCAGATTCAAATAAATCACAACCAGAATTACAGGGTTTGTTCATCACACCTTCGCATTTTCCCAAACCATCATGCATAATTCTGTGATGACCACAGATTTTACATTTTTCTCTAAAATGATGAATTAATTCAAGAGTAGATAGTTGTGATTTTTGAATTTTTAATTCAGTTTCACTAGTCATAAATTGTTTTAGAAATTTGCAGATTTTAAATATTTCAGAGATACATCCACAACTAAAAAATCATTTTACATAAAAAATTGACAGGGAATAATTCAAGATAGTGTTCATTCTTTGACAATGTTTCAACTTTTCATCAAATGTGTCAAATGTATCATCAAATGTGTCAAATGTATCATCAAATGTGTCAAATGTATCATCAAATGGCATCATTGTACACACTAGTTGTATTTACGCACGATTTCAATTAA
>JAANXA010000034.1 GCA_018263505.1 Candidatus Nitrosopumilus sp. | reverse complement strand
GATAAAAGAGAGTCTATTGTTTTATCGTCAACATCATTTCCAATATTTCTCATAGATATTGGACTCTTGTATCCTCTGATCTCTATTCCTTCATCTTTCCAATTAAGAACTATATTCTGGTATATTTCTCCTATTACTCCTTTATTCTCATTATATTTTGTAAAAATTGTTTTGTAAGCTGTTTCTCTAATTTTTGGATTGGTATTTCGAACAAAATTTGTTAATTCCTCTCTTGTCATTATTTTATTTTTATTTCCAACTCTCATTTGATATTCAAATGCATTTGTTATCTTATCATACAGTTTTACAAGAGCAGAAATGCCTGAAACATCTAATGTGTTAATAATCCGTTCTTCTGGTTCTGATAATGCATATTTTGCAAACAGTCTTTTATGTTCTAAATACTCCTTTAACTCTCCTGTATTTTTCATGAGTCTTTTTGCATTTTTTTCATCTACTTGGGTCTTCCACCATAAATCAAAAAACAAAATCTTATTTGAAATTTCAGCTCCCAGTTTTGACATTTTTGTCATTAGGGATGTTGCTTCATCTGATTGTGTATTGGATGAATATGATAATGATGCAAATCCTCCTATCTTACTCATATTTTCAGAAATTTTTTCTACTTGTTGTAAAATATTTTCAAATTCCTTTGATGTCATCTTGGGATTTAATTTTGATTTTATTTTTTCAAATTTTGTTGCTTGTTTTTCTAATTCTTGAATTTGTTTTTGAAATGCAGTACTTTTTGGATTTTTTACCAATTCTGAAAGATCCCACTCTTCCAACTGGTAATTTGTCATGATTTTTCTTTTTCTTAACTATTAAAAAATCAATAGTATTCTTCATGAACATAACACCATTTCCAAATATCTCCTGGTATTGCTTTCATTACTGAGTGTCCTGTTTCTTTGTAATGTTTTGTTGCATGTTTACCTATTGATGAATCACAACATCCAACATGTCCACATGTTAAACACATTCTAATTGCAACAACTGGTAAATGTTCTTTATTACATTCTTGACAACCTTGTGTTTTTGGTTTGATCCCCTTTTTTTCTTCAGAAAAATGACTGCATTCTTTTTGCATGTTGTTATTTTTTCAGAGTTTCATCATATCTTTTTATTGATTCACTAATCACTTTTTTTGCTTCGTTTGCAGATTTCCAACCTAAAATTTCAACTTTTTTCCCTTCTAGTTCTTTGTAAACCTGAAAAAAGTGACCAATTTCTGAACGAAAATGATCTTCTATATCTTTGATATCTTTTGTATGAAGGTATCTTGGGTCATTAATTGATACACAAATTATTTTATCATCTGGTTCTCCGTCATCTTTCATTTCAAGTAATCCTATCGGTCTTGATTCAATTAACACTCCTGGATATGTTGGATTTGTAACAATTACTAATGCGTCTAAAGGATCTCCATCTTCTGATAATGTTTGTGGAATTAACCCATAATCTCCAGGATAATGAAATGGTGAAAACAATACTCTGTCAAGTTTAATCAAATTATGGTCTTTATCATACTCATATTTGTTCATTGAACCTTTTGGGATCTCCACAATCACATTGATTATTTCGGGAACATCTGAACCTGTTTCTATATCATGCCAGAGATTTTTGCTCATTTCACTGATTCATTATTTAATCAATATATGAATTCTATGAAAAAACAACTAGATGATTTTTTCTTGATTGTTAACAACTTTGAAAATTTTTACTGTGTACTGTCCTTCAAATATTTTTGTTATCTCTCCTGTATTATTATCTACATTTCTAACTCTGAATTTGTACTCATATGACCCATCTTCTTCCACATCTACTTGAGCAAAATGAACTGGTTCATCTCCTTTGTAAAATTGAATAATAATTGGATATCTTTCAACGTGGTCTGATGCTGCACCTTTAACTGTCCCCCATGGAAGTTTATTATCCTCAGGAATATTCATTGAAGTTGTGATTTTAACTAAATTCAATTTTTCATTGATTGATGACATTGAAACTGAATTTTCATTAGAATCTGCTGAAGTTTCTACTGGAATTACCACCACGCCTAATAGAATTATAATTGATGCAATTAACAATGAATTGGATTTTTTCATCTTTTCAAAAATTCTTCTTCTAAAGTTCTTTAAAATGTTTTTTACTAATTCCTACTATTATTTTTAAATTTTCAACTTAAAAATAAAATAATGGACCGGATGGGATTTGAATGTTTTTGTTGATTATTTTGGATTCATTTAGGCACAAAATAAAATATGATTATTTGTTTCAAATTTCTATCTCCACAAATTCATCGTTTATTTGTTATTTTTCCAAAATTCATCAAACTTGATTGTTTTTAACCAATTCGTATGAACCTCTAATTCCTTTTTGATTATGGACTTGATTTCATCAGGGACCATATTCAAATTCACTTGTAAAATCTCTTTTTAGTTGTATTTTTTTTAAAAATAGTATGATCTGAGTGATTTTTTTTTAAAGAATTTGTTTGTCACATTAATTGCTATTTCTAGTCACAAATCTGATAGATTAAAGATAGTTTTTGCAACTCTTGAAATATCGTTTCATGAACCATTTCAAAAATGGCAAGTCATCATCATTGATTTGTGATCTTTCAAGAGCGTTATAGTATGAACGTCTGTCTCCATAATCAATGTCAAGTAATGGATACCCAAACTTGTTTAGAACATGATTCATCATCAACCTGGTAGTTCTACCGTTTCCAT
>JAANXA010000033.1 GCA_018263505.1 Candidatus Nitrosopumilus sp. | reverse complement strand
GGACTCCTGCAATCTTTTCACTTGACTTTGCCAAGTCACGAATTGTTTCAGCTGAGGCCTCAGATACCTTACCAATTCTATCCATTGAAGCTACTGCTTCATTGCTTTTGTTAGATGTGGTAATCTGCTCCTGCATTGAGGCCAGTTCTTCACCTAATGCTTGCTGATCTTCGAGTTTTTGCTGAAGTTCTGCTTGCTGAGATTCTAATTTTTCAGATAGTTCCATTTGTTCAGTGGTATGTGCACGAATTCCGACTAGTTCTCTAACTGAACCGTCTTGATTTTTAACTGCACCAATGGCTGCCTTTACCCAGTAGAATGAACCGTCCTTACAACGGTTCTTTACATCGCCTACAAATACACGACCAGCGTTAACTTCGTCGTAGATTTTTTTATAAAAGGCATCAGAATGGATTCCTGATTTGAGGATGCGGTGGTTTTTGCCTTCCAACTCACTAAATGAGTATTGAGATACCTTTTCAAAGAGTTTGTTAACATAGGTAATTCCACCTTTTGGATCTGTGGTAGATACAATACAGATCTCACCCAAAATTGTTTGCCACTGTTCAAATGTGTCTGCAATTTTTTTGTACTTTTTGAGTTCAGCCTTTAGTTGACTGACTTCATTTTGTGTAGTCTTTTGATTTTGTACTTGAGTGGTTTCAGACATGAGCAAAATAAATTGGTATAGAATATCAGTAGTTGTTTGATCACAATAAACAAAAATAATTACATTGTAATTTTTTGATGTAATTATAGTACAATGTATTAAATTGCGTATTTATTTTAATTAATTTTTCATTTAAAGGGAAATAATTTTAAAAAGACACAATACAACGATATTTTGTGAGCTGGTTTGATGAATTATCAGATGAACGCAAACATATCAACCCCCCCCCAGATAACACTTGATGAAAGTAATTTCACAATATCAGTAGATCCTCAAAATTACCAAAAGAAAATATGCGTTAAAAAGGATCTTCACAGTGATTCGGCAAAAGATCTGATTTTTCAGATTTTAAATAATGATACATGTGTGAGAAAAATGCATGAAATTTTAGCAAAACTGCAAGAGGAAAATAAAATAAGAAATGATCATACTAGAAATCAAATAATAAAGGAATTAGAGGGCATATTGAAAAGTCAAATTTCCTTTGATTCAAGTTTAATAAAAAAAATGTAAATTCTCATCAACAGATATGATATAGATGTAAATGTACTATAAATCAGATTAAATGTCCATATTTTAAAGCGATCTGTATTGAGGTAAAATTATCGTAAAGGTAGCACCTATGCCATTTGAATTATTTCTTGCAGATATGGTGCCCCCATGATTTGTAATAATATCTTTAACTAAAAACAATCCAATTCCAGTACCATCAGTTGTGACAAATTCATCAAACAGATTAGGTAAAATGGTACTATCAATTCCACAACCTGTATCAGATACGGTAATTATGATCTTTTCATGAGTTAATTTAGAAGTGATTTCAATTTTACCCTCTTTTGTAAATCTCTTAGCATTTGAAATTAAATTTACAAAAACTCGAGACAGTTTTTGTTCATCGCAAAGCACAGAAATTTGTGACAGGTTTGTAGTTATTGGCACATCACATTGTATTCTTTGTTCTTTTACAACATTTAAAATGATATTGGTAAGATCTGACTTTTTCATTCTCATTTGTTGTTTATTTTGGGAAATTGAAAAGTCCAACAATTCATTAACTGAAGTTAAAAGTTTCTTTGAAGATGTTTTTATTTTTTCTAATGCATCATGATCAGAAATTATTTTAGAATCTGCAAGAGAGGCATAATTTATCAAAGGCTGTAAAGGTGTTTTGATTTCGTGTGTAGCATATGAAATAAAATCACTCATTCGTTTTTTTGACTGTATCATGTCAGTTATATCAAATCGTATTGCAATAAATTTTGAGATATTTTTTTGTTCATCAAATATTGGAGCAATAGTTGATTGAACCCAATAAAAAGTGTCATCTTTTGCTTTGTTTTTAATTATTCCTTGCCATACGTTTCCAGACATTATAACATCCCACATATGTTTAAAAAATTCGGGGGGATGGTGTTCTGAACGAATTATACTATGTGAGTTTCCAACTAGTTCTTCTTTAGAGTATTTTGAAATATTACAAAATGCATTATTTGCATATGTGATGATTCCATGTTTGTCAGTAATGGTGGTAATTGCAAAATTATCAAGCATTGCAAAAATAGAATCAAGCGTACGGTGGTTTTCAAATATTTCAGATTTCAAATTAGCAAAATTTGGCTTTTCTTCAGAATAGGGGTTTTTGTATTTTAGTGCAACTTGCAGTGTTTTGTTAATTGAGTCAATAGGGATTGTAACTGATTTCATCAAGAGTATCAACAAAAAATCATCTAGTAGTGTAACCATTGAAAAAAAATCATTGTATTGTGTTATTGTCCATTTTGGCAGACCCATTATTTTAGGGGATTTGTATCGTGTAGACCAACGTAGTTGTGCACGTAACACATAGTTTTTCTCTTCATTTTTGTTTAGGAGGGGAGTTGTTTTGGAGTGACTTGAGACAATTTTCCCAGAATGGTTTGCAATGATGATTTGTTGAATAGAATTGAATTTTAGAAGATCATCTGACAAGTCATTGAGATTTATTGTTTTCTTTGAATCTTGGCTCAATATTATAATTATTG
This sequence comes from Candidatus Nitrosopumilus sp., assembly GCA_018263505.1. GTDB lineage: Archaea > Thermoproteota > Nitrososphaeria > Nitrososphaerales > Nitrosopumilaceae > Nitrosopumilus. The sequence continues at coordinate 6,808 of JAANXA010000033.1, read as the reverse complement.
TTAATTTTGAAATGTTTTAAGAGTATCGACAATTATTGTTTTGAGGTAAAAAAACAAATTTGATTTTACTTGTAAGAAAGTTTTTCAAACATATCTGGATCTTCTTATATCATCTCTTTTACATCTTCAATCAAACTAGATTTTTTCTCAACTAGTTCTTCTCCTAAAAATGACATATAATATAATTATCATGATCATTATAATGAATTTACCAAACAACGTTACGGTAAAGTGCAGATTGAATCATTATCCTATGATCCAAGATAACTTCCTGTATTGTGTTATTGTGATTTGTTTTCACAATTCAGATAATAATTGCTCTTAGGTTACAGGGTCTAAAAGATACACCTAGCATACTGTTGTGAAGTTATGAGTTTTTACAGAGGTTACATAGTTTTGGTAATGTGTTTGGATTACTGCTGAATCTAGATTTATTTCACTTTACATCAGGTATGTATATTTTGAATTAGTACAATGTTTGTAATTTTCATCTCACATGATTTACTTTATAGAATCATTTAATATACAATATTTTTTATACATCTCCCACAGAGTATAATTTGTGAATTTGTACACATTGCCATTTGTAGATATTTCAGGTTTTGATCGACTTTGAAGATACTAATTGCAGAAGATGAGCCAGAAATTTCAGAACAGTACAAGTTGGTACTTGAGCATAAAGGTCATACAGTAAAAATAACAGAGGATGGTCAATTATGTATTGATGAATTTGACAATGATTCACAATACGATTGTGTCATACTGGATTTTAAAATGCCTAAAAAAACAGGTATCGAAGTAGCACAATATATTTTTGAAAAGAATGCAAATCAGAGAGTAATCATGGCATCAGCATACGTTAACCATTCAATTGAACAACAGTTAAGTAAATTGGGTAAAGTCACTGAAATACTTGTAAAACCTTTTAAAATTAATTACATGTTAAAAATGCTTGAAAGTGCAGATCATGTAAAATTTGCAGCAGAGATTAATTCAAGTAAAGGCAATACGAATGAAAAAGTAGCAAAGTATGAATCATTTTTGAATACCCATATGCAGCAATCAGAATAACTCATGTCAATTACAGTATCTAAAAAAATTCTTTTAGCAATAATGATAACTACAATAACATTTGTAGTTACTGCAAGCATCATAACCTACACCATATATGAAGAAGAAATTCTAAAACATCAGATAGAAAAATTAGAAAATACTGCATTAACACGTGGGAACGCATTGGATATCTTAACTAGTTTTAGAATACAGCAAGGAGAAACGTTATCAAGAATGTCTGAAATACATGAGGTGCTAAAAAGTTTTAGTGATGGAAAAGTGTCTAGTTCAGAACAAGCAAGAAATGAATTATTAATTGGAGAATTAAAAGAAAAAATAGTTAACAATAAAATTCTAATCCCTACAAAGATAACTGGGTCTGCACAGTATCATGAATTTGAGATAATTGATAAAAGTGGCGTAGTAGTGTATTCAGACAATCCTGATAACTTTGCAAAAACAGTTGATACTACAATATTTACCAACCCAAGTATGACGTATGACTACGATTCAGATAAAAACAGGGCAGTGATCATATCTCATCCAATACGAGATCATGGCAAACATTCAGAAATTATAGGATATCTCAAGTCTACAATGGGAACAGCTACCACTGATTCTATTTTACTAAATAGAGAAAAATTAGGCAAGAGTGGTGAGGCATACCTTGTAAATTTTGACAAGAAAATGATATCTGAATCAAGGTTCATCAAAGATACACCATTTAAAATCACATCAGATACTAAAGCAGTAAACCACTGCATTAACACAGGGCAGTCAATGACAGGTGAATATCTTGATTATAGAGGAATACCAATTTTTGGCTCATCGTACTGTGCAAATGAATATGATTGGGTATTACTAGTCGAGATTGATTCATCAGAACTAAGAAAGCCATTAGAAGATATACAAAAACAAATGGTAATAATTGCTATAGTTACAGCAATTATCGCAATTATAATAGGTGTTATAGTATCACGTTCAATTACAAAACCAATCAACTCTCTTCGAGACAAAGTCATTAGATTTAGTGCATCATCATCATCATCATCATCATCATCATCATCATCATCATCATCTACTGGAGAAAACGAGATTGAAATTTTAGACAAAGAGTTTGAAAACATGAAACAGTCAGTAGAAGAGGGAATAGAAGACATGAAGACCATTGAGCAAATTTTAGATAAATCTGCCCTCGTATCTCGAACCGACCTAAAGGGCAACATCACGTACGCCAATGAAGAGTTTTGCAAGGTATCGGGGTATAGTAAAGAGGAGTTAATTGGGAAAAATCACAGAATCATAAAATCAGATGAGCATGATGAAATATTTTATCGCACCATTTGGGAGACTATTACTAAAGGAAAAGTCTGGGAGGGCAACATTTGCAACAAATCCAAAGATGGTTCACTTTACTGGGTTCACAGTATCATCTCACCTAACAAAGCAGCAAACAATGACGGATACACCAGTATTAGAGTAAACATTACAAAACAAGTGGAATTTGAACAAAATCAGGCAGACTTTATCCACATGGCAAGTCACGAGTTACGAACGCCGATTCAGCCGTTGTTAAATCTGGCAGATATGCACGAAATAGGAGTTATAGATTCAAAAGAGATGGGTGAAAAGATTCGCATCAATGCAGGGCGCTTGCAAGAAATCACTGAAGACATGCTTGAAATTAGTAGGATAGAGGCAGGTGCTGCCAAATACACATGGGGTGACATGGATGTAAAAAAGTCAATAAATAACATTGTTGCAAAATATTCCTCTAAATTATCAGAGAATACAAAAATCATTACAAACATTGATGAGATGACAATTACTGCAGATCGTCTCAAAGTGGAGCAGATAATTGAGAATGTTTTAGGTAATGCCGTAAAATTTACCACCCAAGGTCAGATTGAGATTACTGCAAAAAAAGATGATGATAAATGTACCATTACAGTATCAGACTCTGGAACTGGAATTGACAGTGAGATATTATCAAAGTTATTTACAAAATTTGCAACAAAGGCTGTACCAAATTCAGAACAAAAGGGAACAGGACTTGGACTGTACCTGTCTCGAGAGTATGCAAGAGGACACGGAGGAGACATTGTAGGGAAAAATAATGCAAATGGTGCAGGCGCTACATTCACAATCACACTATTGATTTCATCCCCCAGATAATTCAAAAGAATACAGCTCAAAACTTTGATGTTAAGAAATAGAACGTAACACTTTTGAAAATAACATACAATTATTTTTGCAGATTGTGTGATTTTTATTTTTGAATGTGTTTTATTTTTAGTAAAAAAGAAAAGTTTAAGGATTTGCAAGTTTTGATTTTGTTTCTTTTTCATAGTTTTCTCATCGAGTTTATTTTTGGCAAATCAACAACTTGTGAATTTCCAAAGATAAACTTGCCAAAAAATTAGGAAAAATCACTCAAATTATCGACAACTGAAAATGACAAAAATCTTGTCGATTTAGGCACGAAATCTTGTCGAAATTCTGTCGATGTCTTGTCGATAATGTTTAAAATTCACGCCTAAAACACCCCAAAATCAACTCGATATGCCAAAAAACCATATTATTTTTGTCGAGTCGATAGTGTCTAGTGAGAGGCTTGTTGAAAAAATTTTTCAAAGTATAAAGAATTGTAAGTGATGTTGATAGTACAATGGTGCGTAGCGTAACCTACACATATAAAAATAATTTCTTGTTTTAATTTACAATGATTTCATATCTGCATCAACTGAATAAACTGGATTAACTGCATCTAATTAAGTACAGTCTGTTTTATTTCATGTTCGGGATTCATTCTTTGATTAATATCTTCAATGGACTTGATATTAATTAAAAATGATATACCTTCTTCTTTTTTGTCTTTGATAAAACCAAGTTCTATTAAAAAGACATTATCAAAAAATATGAAATAATTATGATTTATCTGATTTTAATTCACCAATATGTCTTAGAAATATCAGCATTTCGCAAAGTTGGAGACATTTTATTTTTCTTATCTATTTTCATTAATTTTATTTGTGTAATTAAATACAATTTAATTAATGGTTAAATTAAAAATTCTGCTTTTATCAGACGCTCTTCAATTGTGTTTCTATACAGATGATTCAGTGAATATGTCCTTCCCTGTTTCTTATTCATTACCAGTCTGTCATTAACTAATTTTTTTAACTGCTTGTCTGTATTCTTTCCATTATTTTTTACAACAGTACCTATTCGTCTCTTCATTTTATCATAGTTTGTGTAATCCTCACCCCATGCACCCTCTTGCCAGAGATAATACAATATTTGATCTTGTATTTCCAAGTCAGTTTGTTTGCTCTTAACCAATAGTACTCAAATGATACTATTTTGACATAGTCTTTAAGTAGATTGATTATGAAAATACAATATGCCTCAAGCAGAATCAGGAATTATTGCACTTTATGGAGACTCGCCACGTATGAAATTATTAGATTATTTCATGACTTTTCCAAAAAATGAATTTACCACACCTGAAATAGTAAAGGCAGTAGGCATGAGTAGAACAACAGCATTTAGAGAGATATCAAAATTGCTAGATAATGAAATGATTCTACAAACAGGTAACATTGGAAAATCGCCACTTTATAAAATCAACATAAAAAGTCCAATAATTTATTCAATGCAGAAACTGACAAGTCATAGAAGTAAAAAAATTGCAACATCTCAAATAAAAAATCAAACATTACAAAAATATCTCAGAGAGCAATTAGATTCTGTAGATAAATTACACAATAGAGAAACCATGCTCAAAACAGAACTAAAGTTGACACGCAGTATGATTAAAGAAATCCCTGTATGACAAAATATTTTTTCAAGAATTATTAATTTTGTTTATTAAAATTGGCATCGATGAAATTTTTATGCCTAGAATTTAGGGACACATCAATAGTTTAGAGTATTTACCCCATATATCGGAGTGTTTTTGAAATCAATTATTACTTTAACAACACAGATTTGGGCATCAAATGTTAAGACTAGATAAAAGTAATTTCTAAAATGAACTATTCCAATGAATTACAGTAATTCTGAAATTTCACTTGTTGTGACTCATGATGTTAATTTCACATTAATCAAATTAGTAATAAAAATAAATAAAATATTGTATTGAATTAAAAATAGAGTTAAAACTCTATGTGGTCGCCTTCTCTAATACTGACATTGTCTGTCTGCATTTTTCCTTGCACATCTAACCATCGAATATTCAGAGAAACCTTTTTTGTTCCTACTTTTTCTACTTTGATGTCGTATGCTTTTTTGATTAATGTTTCAAATTGACTCATTTTGTTTAGTGATTCTTCTAATGAATTTATTGTATTGGTGTGATCTAATGTTGACTAGAGCATTAATTTCATTTTAGAGTATCAATAATTTTACAATCCTTTAAACAATATTTGATTCAAAAATTTTTCTTACCCTATTTTCAAAATCATTTCTTGAGTACACAAAAAACCATACCACTACATGTCAAATCGAAACCTGAAAGAAAGTTGACATTTTTTTGCAGATTGTGCAGACGGTATGACATTAATGAAAGAAAGGCACACCTGAAGAACTATCATAGAGCAGATTCAAATGCCATGTCAAAACGAAGAATTAACGATATGTTGGATGTAATATTTCAAGAATCTCGTTGATTGTTGTATCTTTTCTTTCGGTGAGTCGTTAGTTGACTTTTGGGTTGTATTGTCAAACCTTCTGCAAATATTATCAATTTTAATTGGATAAAAACTAAAAGAAGGAATCATTCTTGTTCAAAGTGTAATAAAAAAACTATTTTGATGTTTGTACCATACAGATAACATATACAAAAAGATGATTGTAGAAAGTCTTTTCTTTGAGTACATACTTTTTTGAAATAAAGTGTATATTCATTAATTCAGCGGATTTTGTTTTTCCAGTTTTTTTATTACAGTTTCTTGTATTCGTGTCAGTAAATCATTGCACCATGCAGAGATTAGGAGATTACCAGTTATAGGGTTGATCTTTATTGAATTTATTAAATAAAGAATTGTTCTCAGATAAAATCAGTTATTCAATAGAATCTTTACAGATTACATTTTGTACAGTTAGTATCTTGATGTAGTATATTGTCTGCCTAGATACTCTTAAAATCTATGTGATTTCAGATTGTCTTAACTGGTATTGTCTGAAGTATCCAGTCAGTGAGGATATGATTTCTAATAGTAACTCTTGTCCTGTTGCCTTTTTTCCGTACAGTCAGATTATGGGAATCATGACACCATTGAAAAAAGATTGAACTTTTTTTGAGAAAATGCGATGATGATAATAATCATGGTGTGATGATTGCAATGATTACTTTACAAATAGAGTCATTTTTTAAAAAAAGAAAAATAATGAATGCAGACTATTTCTGTTCTGCAAACGATTGTTTTGCGACTACTTTTTGTACCATCTCTACCATATCAGTAAGAGATGTTAATGCTTCATCAACTATCTTTTTGCCTTCGGCAACTTCGTTGGTTCCCTCCTCAATCTTTTCAGCAGTGCTTTGTGCATCAGATTTGATCTGGTTTACTGTTGCATCAATTTCGCCTGCAGCTTTGGATGAACCCTCAGCTAGACGTCTTACCTCATCAGCTACTACTGCAAATCCTCTACCTGCATCACCTGCACGTGCAGCTTCAATTGCGGCATTTAGTGCAAGCAAGTTAGTCTGGTCTGCGATTTTGCGGATAACTTCCAGGACTCCTACAATCTT
>JAANXA010000032.1 GCA_018263505.1 Candidatus Nitrosopumilus sp. | reverse complement strand
ATTCTCTTTGATTACAGTTATGATTACCCAAGGATTAGTTTCTTGTTGACTCATGGTAAAGTGAATATTATTTTTCTAATTAAAAATTAGGATGATTGTATAATGATATTTCATTTTTTAATAATATACTTGGGTAATATCATTTTGAAATAATATGATGAAATTATCGCCACCAATAATAGTTTGAAAAAATAATTAACCTTTGGTCTTGTATGTGCGTTCTGACAGATTCGAATTTGTACAGGCCAGAGATTTGTTGGAGAAAGTACAAAATATCTTGATGACTCAAAATACATCCAAGGGTGTTGCTATTGGCATTTCACGGTCAATACCTTTCTTCGACAAATCTCTTTTATGGAGCACATCTTATGAGTAGCGAAACTTTGTTTGTGGGAACAGCAGATGCTGAACATACAGAAATGTATCTTAAAGCAATTTGGCATATACAAGAACAACATAATTTAGTCAAAGTAACTTCCATTGCAAAATTATTACGAATTAGAGAACCAAGCGTAGTTCAAATGCTAAAAAAATTACGAGAAAAAAAATTAATCATTTACAACAGACATCAAGTATCCTTTACAGAATCAGGTAGAGTCATTGCCAAATCCATGATGAGAAATAGTCGATTAATAGAAGTGCTAATGAGGGACACACTAAAAATCAAAATCAACAAAGAGATTGTATGTGGAATTGAGCACCACATGAATAAGCAATTCGCAGATGCATTATGTACAATGCTGAATCATCCAAGAAAATGTCCACATGATAAAACCATTCCTGCTGGAATTTGTTGTAAATAATGCGTAGGGGATTTGTTTTGGTATCCTGTGATGCAGGCTCTGAAAGAGAAATTTTGAGAAAACTTTCATCATTTAGCGAAGTAACTTATGTATATCAAATAATTGGAATGTATGATATTATCGCTGAAATCAAATGTGATTCTCCTCAGAAATTTCGAGAGATAATATCTTGGAAATTCCATAAAATTGAAAAAATTAGATCAATTGTATCTCTGATGGACAAACCCGCATTGAATTGAACCATCACATCTGTTTTGCATTAAGAATCATGAAAATCATTTGAAAACAATTTCTCCAAATTCTTTACTTTTGTTTTTGAATTTTGGAATAATCTGTTCTATTAAATATTAGGCTAACCTAACGCTTTAACATGATCAATGAGAAATTCATTCAATTGTTACCAAAAATGAACATTCAGAGTACAAATTCCTCTCAAGAAATAATATCAAATGTGGTAATTTGTCTTAGATGTGGAATCCCTCATGAACATAAAAACAGATTTGAGAGATTAACCATACTTTAGAAAAAGAGAACAAAAAGAACACTTGATAATTTTTAGAAAAATTTTATACATGTTTTGGAAAAAGATAATTTGGTCATACTAGATATTCCATTTGACATCATATGAAATAATTACATTTGATTTCTTTTTTCTAAATTCCCACTCTTTTGATGTATGACCTAAATTAACATCAGATGTTTTACTCTAATTAAACTTGTCAACTTTGGCAGTCTTTATGATTTTAGTTTGATGATATTTCTATATTAAATGACTAGTGTACACTGCAAGAATTTCATTTAATGATTAGTTGGGGATACCTCTAATGAAAATGAATCATTTATCCAAATTTGTTAAAAAAATACAAATAAATTGATTTTTTGATTGTTATCTCAATTAGCATGTTGTAAAATATTTTCTCTAATTGACGCATCACTAGTATGTGATATTAAACTTATAGTCGATGTGATCCCATCAATTTTTTTAATTTTCCACACTATTACATCTCGCAATGACTCAATATCATCAGTTCTTATATCTACAATAACATTGTACATTCCCAAAACTTTGTGTACTGCAGTTACTTGTTTTATGGATTTTAATTTTCCAATAATATTATCTTCAAGATCATTCTCACATGTAATTAAAACATAGCCTACCTTCAAAACTCATTTACTCCAAAAACAATATTTGAAGAGATTGTCAGCTGACTCCCATCAACTATAATCGGAAATGAGTAATTCAATCTCTCCAAATACTGCGTATGGTCTGGTATGTCTAAATCGGGAGATAATAGACATGACATAATAAACCAATTAATATTGTGTTTCATGAGTGGTTAAAGATATTCCAAATTTTACAAATGTGTTTTAAATTTTTGAAATAAATTTATGGAACTTTAGACAGATATAATTAATTTGTAAAAGGAGACATACATGTCTTGCATTCTAATCTTACACACATGTACAAGTCTGCACAGACAAAATCATTGGAGATGTTGCCATCTATGCGAATTATTTGTCCCATCTGACTCTGGATGTATCGCTATTGACGTTATTAGAAATGGTGCCGAAAACTCCAATGATTTTTTTGAATTAACAAAATAATTTTTGTTTTACATTATTGTAATAGATCATACATTCATCAATATACTTAATATCAAAAAATTTGGTTACTCTCTTATTCTTAGTACAATGTTACTATTTTATCTATTTTTAGATATGTCAATTCTGCATCACTAGTTAATCCTTGACATTTCAGAAAATCTCTTTGCCCCGCTACATGTATTCTTTTTTACTACCTGGTTGTTCTTTCACATTTCTACATTTGTTTTGAAAATTTCAATCATTATTATTGGAGTTTTTAAAATAATCTTTTTTTTAAAAATCGATGTACCATCTCTCATTTTCACACTATAGAAGAAAATTATGAACATTTGTCATATAGCGAATAATTCGAAATGTCTTTTAATTTTTATTATGTTGAACAATTTTTTTTAAAATATGGTTTGCACTGAAATCTGTAAAAAACACAAAGCAAGAAAGCCTGATAAAAATGGTTCAAGGTACGAATCAGGTCAAAAAAGATGTACTCATTGTGCGGTGTTTATGATATGCGATAATCATTTTTGTCCTTGCTGTGGACTATTGCTTCGAACAAAACCCAAGACTTCAAAGTCAAAAAACTACATGTTGCAAAACAAAAACATAAAACGAATTTAAAAATCATTCACAAGTAATTGTCTTTATATCATTTCAACTCTCACTATTTATCCAAATAAAATCATTTCCTTTTTGCGTAAGGTTTGGCAGTACAATTCATTAGTCCAATTAACGACTCACCAAAAGAAAAACTGCACATCAGAAGTAACAAAATATTTAAAAAAAATGTTGCCTACACATGAGCAACTATGAATAACACATACATCTATGGTCGGTAAACGATGTAATTTTCATTAGATGGAAAAAGTATAAAATAAAATTGGTACATTTCACATTTGAACCAGTTCAAGCAATGAAAATAAAAATTATTTTTAAAATCTTCCTATGATATTGTGATCTTTTTCTTGTTTCTTGGATTCGTTCTTAATTTTGCATTACAACAAGGACACCGAATTTGAGGAACATGTAAAAAAATACTACATAATGTACATCTTTTTTGCCCAAATTCGTATTTAGAACCATTTGGAATCGATTCTCCTTTAAATCGTCCACAAATTCCTTTACAAGAATAACTCATTTTGTATTGTCCTCCCCAAATGATTTGTGACAACAAGGACATGTAGAATATTTTGAAATTAAATCAAGATTACAAAAAGAACAATGTTTTCTAAATGTAGAATTTTCTTGATTTCGATGTTTTGAATTTATATCATAATATCTACATATTCCACGACAAGAATTTTCATCCATTTCTTTTCTTTACCTCAAAAATATGGTCACATTTTTTACAAAATATCTGGTTATTTTGTATCAAAACTGTCGTGTTGCCACAACTAACGCAAATTTTGATAGAATCATTTACAATTTTCTTATTTAATTCAATTGGTTCATTTTGTATCTGCACATTCTTATTCATAATGTATATCTATTAAGTATTGTTATTAATTAGTAATTATTCCTATTAGATAATAAATATTAAGTATGATTATCTTCTAATGATATAGTGCAACAATTAGAACAAGTCGTCACATCATTAAGAAATGAAGGGTTTAGAATTACTCCCCAAAGAATCGCAATAGTCGATTACTTGCTAAAAACCAAGGAACATCCAAATGCTGAACGTATTCATAAAACGATTAAAAGAAAATATCCAATGGTTAGTTTATCTACAATTTACAAAACATTAGATTTACTCAAAGAAAGAAAACTTGTCAATGAGATTGATGTTGGTGGTGAAGCAAGATTTGATGCACACACTGATGAACATATCAATCTTGTATGTATGAAATGTGGAAAAATTGATGATGTCGATGATGACATGCTTAAAGAGATTCGAAACAAAGCTGCTAAAAAATCAAAATATTTTATTTTGAAAGGAAGTTTTGAATTATTTGGTTACTGTGAAATTTGTAAATCAAAAAGAAATTAGATACATTTTACAATCACCAATCGGTCTTAAGGGAATGATCAAATCACTCTATTGATAGTTTACTGTAATTTATGAACTACTTGCTATTTGAGTTTGTAAAAAAAATATTTCAAACCATATCTATTTTAAAATCATTTTAGAAATGATTCAAAAAATGAAATTGTCTTAAACACAACTTCTTCAAATGTATGTATGATAAAATGACCTTGATATCGTTCATCATGTAGTTCGTGAGAATGTGAATCCATTAGTGTAAATGATGCGTGAGGATGGGCATCAACATCCAATGGTACACCTACAACAAATATCAAAGATAACAAAATCCCTACAACAAAAACACTCTTCATGAAAAAATTATTTTTTATCACTATTTTAATTTTGATTAATGTGTATGTCTTAGAATTTTAGAAAATATTAATTGTCAAAAACAGATTATCCAGAATATTGGATTCTGATAAGAAAAATGACTTGCTAAATTATAAAAAAGATTGTTTAGATAAATTAGATTTGAAGCACAACGATCCTAAAAAAGCAATCCTTCATGAAAAAATTCGAAATCTAACCTCACAAGATTACATTATTTTGGCATCTATGCATCATACTTATTTGAAAATTATGACAAAAATTCATCCACTTGAATTAGTAGAGTCTTGTGAGAAATTATTTGATTGTGGATTGATGCAAAAAATGGATAGAGATCCCCCTTTACAATTAGGAATCAAGGTACAAAACTGGCTAAACTCTGTTGAATACTCTCAATATACAAAAAATATCAACAGATTACTTACTGTAGAACAAAAAGAAAAGATAAGACAAATCTATGCAAAATTACAACTAAACTCACATGATTTATCTGAATTAACTGAAAAAGGAATAGAATTACTTGATGCAAAAAAATCCGAATTATCTAAACACTGGAAAACATTATTTGATTATAATGAGGCAAAAGATAAAACTAATCTAAAAAAATCTATGGATGAATTTGCAGAATCAATTCCTATGATGCTTGTTATGGGTATTGCAAATGGCAATGCATTGACTAGTATGTTTAACACTATGGGAATTGGAATGTATGGGTATCTATCAGATAATCCTTTAGTTGACCCAATATTTTTAGAATTTCTTACACCTTCTAATATTGAATAGTGCTCAAAATGAAATAATTTTGATAGTGATTATGCCGAATGTGCGTAATTACAGATTGGAAATAATCACATATCTAATAATTTTTGTTCCAATTGAACCATTTGTTCATCTCCACATTGTTCTGCATCTTCAATGGCACAAAACTCTCTTACTTCCACAAATGCATCAAGACATGATTGTAATTCTTCAGGATTGAGATTATCTTCACTACATGCAATCATCATTGCTTCATAATTTATTGCAAATTGTTCTAATAACCATTTTTTAGTATCCATACTTTCTAATATATCAAAATCAGATAAGCTGGTTCCAAAATATATAATTCCTAAAAGTATGGGTATGATTAAAAGAAATTTAAATTTAGAATTTATTATCATTGACATGATCTCATTATTTGATGGACTGAATGTCTATATCAAAATTTTGAACAGGTTACATTAAAAGAAATTAAAATTTTTTTAACTTCTACTAATCACTCTAACTGATTTTAATCTTGGTACATTTGTTGTATAAATGATGACTGTAATTATTAATAATTACAAATTGACATGTATCATAAAATCAAAATAAAAACATACTATCTCTTTTAACCTCCCAAAAATTCAAAATTTTTGATGAAGAAAATCGAGGCAACAATTCGTGCCACAAAGATTGGTGTAGTCTCTGATGCAATCAATGATTTAGTTGGCGGATTCTCAATTCTTGAAGGAAATGGGAGAGGTTCTGGTGATCGACAAACCATTCGTGCAGGCAGAGGAACTGGGTCTTATGTTGCAGAATACAACAAAATTGCAGTAGTAGTTACAATAGTTGATGATTCTAAAGCAGATGAAGTAATGTTTGCAATTTCTGATGCTGCATCTACTGGTGATGGTGGAGATGGAATTATTGTTCTATCTGATGTAGAAAATGTTGTAAATATTGCATCAAAAAAGACTGGGTCAGATGCCCTCTAATCATTTTTCTTAAAATACTCTAGTTTGATTTTTTTATACAATATTTTCATTAAAATCTCTAGTCTAATTTTTCCAAATTCTCTATTATTTGGCTCTTCTTTGTAATGATTTTTCCAGGATTAAGAATATTTTTTGGATCCATGAGTTTCTTAATTTTTTTAAACGTTTGATAATTTTTTACACCATACTGCTGTTTGACAAATTCTGAACGTGCAAGTCCATCGCCGTGTTCTGCAGAAATCGTTCCATTCATCTTGATTATTTCATCAAAGAATTCATTTGCAATATTTTTGATGGATTTGATTTTTTTCCTATTTGAGACTAGTCTGATGTGAATATTTGCATTTCCCATATGCCCATACATGATTGATTTTACCTTGAATTTTTTCTCAATTTTATTTAAAAGTGAGAATAGTTTTGGAATTTTTTCTAGCGGAACTGCTGCATCTTCGATAACATGAGGAACTCTCTTTTCTTTTGGAATTGACTTCAAACTATAATGTAATGCTGAATCTCTATATCTCCACCATCTATTCATCTCTGATTTTTTGTCTGTTCTCAAAATGATTTTTCCAGAAATAATTGATTTCAATTTTATTTCACTATTTTTGATATTTTTATCATATTCGACAAACAGTAAACACTTTGTTTTTTTAAAAAAATTAAATTTGATCTGTTTTAGTGTATTTTCATCTACAAATTCTATTGCAGAAGGTGTAGTATCATTGATTTGAATACTATTTCTTGCTGCATCAAATATTGATGCATATTCTATTATGAAGAGCAGTCTTTTTTTTGGGTTGTCTTTAATTTTTAATTTAGCTGATATTATTATTCCTAAAGTACTTTCAGAACCTATGAGAATTTTATGAGTATCTTGAACCCTCTTTATTTTGTCAATTCTATATCCTGAAGAATTTTTTGATGTTTTTGGAATATTTGATTCATCAATTTTAATAATTTCTCTAATTTTTTCTCCATACTTTTTATTTTTTGGAAGTGTGATCTTTTCTCCATTCCCATCAATTAATGTAATTTCAGAAACATTGTCTATCATACTTCCATATTTCAGACTGCGACTACCACTGGAATTACTTCCAAGCATTCCTCCAATGGAGCAAAAATTCCCAATAGATGGATTTGGTGGAAAATATTTTCCCACTTTTTCTAATTCTTTATCTAATCTTCCTTTTGGAATTCCTACTCCTACTGTTACATGATCTTCTCCAAATTTAATCAACTCAAATTTTTTCAAATCCAAAACTATTCCGTCATTTAATGCACTTCCTACAAGTCCTGTCCCAGAACCACGTGCAGTTACTGATATTCCAAATTTTTTTGCAATCTTTATTGTATTGATTACATCATTTTCATTTTTTGGAATCACTATGATTTTAGGAATTATTTGATACGAACTTGCATCTACTGAATAGAAATTTCTGACCTCTTTTTTGTAAAGTACCTCTCCTTGAATTATTGACTCTAATTTTTTTAAAACTAAATTTTTCATACGTATTGTATTTTCTTGATTCTTTTGTAATGGTATCCATTTATCTCAAAAACAGTTTGATCTCCTACTAATACCATTCATTACCACTTAAAACCAATACTATATATACTGATTACAGGAATACCGCAATATGAGTACACAATCTCAAAAATCAAATCAAACAGGCAGTAGTATTTATGCAATTTACAAGCAAAATGTGCAAAAATACTTTGAAAGTGTCACCAAAAACACTCCACAGTATTTCCAAGCAACAACTCATTTTCAAGAAGAATGTATGAAAGCTGCTGAAAAATCATTTGATGCTGCAATCTCAATACAACAAGAATTTGCACAAAAATCTGGAATGATCACAGAAATTCCTGATGCTGCAAAAACTGTAATTGTAGATTCTAACAAACAAATCGTTCAAGCAGGTTCAATTCAAAACCAAATTGTAAAAACTGCAATGGATGCAACCACTCAAAACGTTAAAGCATTCAATGATAATGTTTCAGCATTTACTGATTTGAACAAAAATATTATCCAATCTTGGATAAGCACTTTTACTCCTACTAGAAACTAGGAGAGTTTTTTCTTTTTTATTTGTAAAATAGACTCTTTGCAGCTCTATCTATAATTTCACTATCTGTATTGTGAACACTTTGTGCAATTATTGCCACTTCATCTTGATTAATTGCATGGTCTAGAGTAAGATACACTGTAAACATTGGAATGTAAATCATTAGTTGTTGCATCTTTTCTCTCATAATGTGGATGTATGTAGTTTTTCCATATACATCATCAAAATGCTCACGTCTACTTCTTCTTGAACTGACCTGAGAATAAAATAACACTCTGTTCGTATCTGGCTCGTTTGGAACTGAAGCTTTTGATGATTGGTCTAAAACAACATGCCCTTCCAAATCGATTAATCCTAGATGCTCAATACCTGAATGAATTTGGAAAATATGTTCTGCTAATTTTTTAACTTCATCAGTTACCATGAAAAAACCTACTCCGTTCTACTATAAATTGATTTTATTTATAATAATTTTAATTTGCAATGACTGATTTTACATTTACAAATTCTTTGATTCCATAGTCTGACAATTCTCTGCCAATCCCTGAATTTTTAACACCGCCAAAAGGAACACGTGGATCTGAGATTACCATGGAATTGATAAACACCATTCCCGCATCAACATCTTTTGCTAGATTGTTTTCAACTGCATATTTTTCAGACCAAATACTTGAACCTAGCCCAAATTCTGTATCATTGGCAATTTTGATTGCTTGAATTGGATTTTTTACAGAAATTATTGGGGCAACAGGTCCAAATACCTCTTCACGAGATACTGACATTTCTGGTTGAACTTCAGTTAGTACAGTTGGGTTGAAGAAAAATCCCGTACCTTCAGGTGAATTTCCACCTGTTAGGATTTTTGCACCATGTTTAGTAGAATCACTAATCTGTTTTGCAATCACTTCTCTAGAGTCTCCTCTTACTAGTGGACCAATAGTGGTTTTTGGATCAAGTGGATCTCCGACAATTTGTTTTTCCACATGTTCTTGGAATTTTTTGGTAAATTCTTCAATAATTTCTTCTTGTACAATGAATCTTTTTGCAGCAATACAGCTTTGACCGTTATTTAGAAATCTTGATGCAACTCCAACTTCTGCTGCTTTATCAATATCTGCATCTTTTAGTACAACAAAGGGATCACTTCCACCTAATTCTAAAATAAATTTGTGCAAATTTTGACTGGCAATTTCCGCTACTCGTTTTCCTGCTTTTGTACTGCCTGTAATGGATACTGCATCAACTGGTGACTGTGCTAATGCTTCGCCTACTGTATAATTTCCAACAAGATGTCTAAACACTCCTTTGGGAAATCCTGCTTCTTCAATTACATGTTGTAATGTATTTCCAGAAAGTGGACATACGCTAGAATGTTTTAGAACAACAGTATTTCCTGCTAACATTGCAGGTAGACAAAATCTAAGTGCCTGCCAAAACGGAAAGTTCCATGGCATAATACACCCAATAACTCCTAGAGGATCAAAACGAACGTAACTACTTTTAGCATCCGTGTTTAACTCTTCAGGTTCTAAAAATTTGGGACCATTATCTGCAAAATATTCACATACCCAACTACATTTTTCAATCTCTGCAAGAGACTCTCTAATTGGCTTTCCCATCTCATTTGTAATGATAGTTGCAAATTCTGTTTTTCTTGCATGTAAAATGTGTCCCAATGATCTCAATAATTTAGATCTTTCAGAAACATCAAATTTTTTCCAAATTGATTCAAAAACCATTCTTGAATCTTTTACTTCATCTTTTACTTGTTCAGCTGGAATGGCATCATATTCTGCCAGAATTTCTTCAGTTGCCGGATTAATTGTTGTAATTTTCATATTTGTTTTTGAATCTTTCAAAATTTATACATTGTGAAAACACCATAAAATAAAACTATTGAAAACAACTTGTATTTTTTAATTATTTAACATTAATCATTTAGATGGATTAAACATTTTGAGATTTGACTGACTCATTACCTGCATAAAATTATCCCAACTCTTTACTGCTGATAATTGCATATCATTTGAATACTTTCTCCACTGTGCATAGAAATCCATCTGCTGTAATACTGAATCAGTTTGTGATTGTGACAATTTGACAAATGCTTGTAATACTGCTTTATCCACTCCAAGTTTGTCCATGAATTCTTTTTCACATGTGATGCATGAATCAAATGTGTTATTCATTGCATGAAGATATGCTGTGTAAATTTCAGAGAACTGTTGTGTCTTTACTGGTAATTGGGATTCTAATTTTGAAGTAATTTTGTGCATATTGTCTTTTGTAATTTGCGAAACTGAATCTGTATTTTGTGTATTTATCTTTAGTTTCTTTATCTTTAGTTTCTTTTTCTTTAGTTTCTTTTTCTGACTTGCTCATGTTGGTACTAGTATGAGATAATATTTAATTTTATTTAGAACCCATTCTGCTAGGCTCCCCAGTCTTTGTATTTACAAATTGGTCTAGTGCCTCTTCTTCAGTAATCTCTCTTAGCTTTGTTTGAACATCAGACACCGTAACTAGAGAATCTGATAATTTTGAAAGACACTGTTTTGATTGTTCTATAGAATGCTCTTCAATTTTGTTTTTACACTCAAAACAATTTTCTGCCATGAAATGATGAAATCTAATTTGCAATATTAACTTGTTTAATGATTACTCATTGTCAACAAATGGCATTAACTACCGACAATATCTTAAAATTCAAAAACTGTTTTTTAATCCTAATTGTGTAATATTTTCATATATTTTATGATCTTTCAAATCTCATTTCTAATCACAAAATTTAATCCCAACATTGAAAAATTTTTAATATATTAAACACTGCTTTTGATATTTCTTAATGTCTAATGTACTATTAATTCAAAATACTAGAATTGAAGGCTCTGGATATTTGGGTGAATTATTAAAAAATGATAGATTTGAAATAACTTCAGTAAATGCAAAACATGAATCTCTACCAAAAACTGATTTTTCAATGATTGTTATTTTGGGAGCTCCTGAAAGTGCAAATGATGATTTGCCATATCTTATAGAAGAACAAAAATTAATCAAAGATTCTGTTGACAAAAATATTCCTGTTTTAGGAATTTGTTTAGGTTCTCAATTGATTGCCAAAACTTTTGGTGCTTCTGTGTATCGTGGACCAAAAACCGAAATTGGTTTTTATCACGATTTGAAAATTGATAATAATTCTAAATTATTTTCAGGCATGACTGACCCTTTTACTGTCTTTCATTGGCATGGTGACACCTTTGATTTACCTGCAGGTTCAATCAGATTGGCATTCTCTGAATATTATCCGAACCAAGCATTTCAATACAAAAGTGCAATTGGTTTACAATTTCATTTGGAGGTAAATGAAGAAATGGTAAATTCATGGCTTGATAATACTGAAGAAAAGTTACAAAAAATCCCATACATTAATCCACATAAAATTCGATCTGAAATAAATGAAAATATTTCAATTGTAAAATCAAATATGGAAATCTTTTACAACAACTTCAAATCATCATTTGGACTTTGACCAAAGTTTAATATATTGAGATTTGATTTTATCGATCGAACGATGACTGCTGTAAAGAAAATTTTTGAAGAAACAATTCAAACCGATCATAAAGTCATCACTGAAGAATCATCAAAATCTATTCTCAAAAGTTATGGTGTTAAAGTTCCTCCTTATGCATTAGCCACATCAGCTGCTGATGCAGTAAAACAAGCAAAGAAAATTGGTTTTCCACTTGTTATGAAAGTTGTATCTCCTCAGATTTTACACAAAACTGATGTTGGTGGAGTTAAGGTTGGAATTGACAATGTTGCTGATGTTAAAAAGACATTCAATGACATGTATGGTAGACTTTCTAAAAAGAAAGGAGTTGATGTTAAAGGAATTCTTCTTGAAAAGATGGTTCCAAAAGGTGTTGAACTAATTGTAGGTATTCAAAATGATCCTCAATTCGGTCCAATGATTATGGCTGGAATGGGAGGTGTAATGACTGAAGTTTTCAAAGATGTTGCATTTAGAATGCTTCCAATAACCACATCTGATGCAAAATCAATGTTAAATGAATTAAAGGGCTCTGCACTTCTTAAAGGATTCCGAGGAAGTGAGCCTATTGATCTTAACATGGCTGCAAAAATGTTGGTAGATATTGGAAAATTAGGTGTAGAGAATGCTGATTACATTAACAGTATTGATTTTAACCCTGTAATTGTTTATCCAAAATCACACTATGTAGTTGATGCAAAAATTATTCTAAATAACGAATTAAAAAATAACTCTATCTCAAAAGCAAAACCAAACATTGAATCAATGGAATCCTTCTTTACTCCAAAGTCTGTTGCGTTAGTTGGTGCATCAGCTACTCCTGGAAAAATTGGTAATTCTGTACTAGATGCACTTGGAAAACAAGATTACAAAGGCAAGGTATTTCCAATTAATCCTAAACAAAAAGAAATTCTTGGAATCAAATGTTATCCATCACTAGAAGCAATTGATGAAAAAGTTGATCTAGTTGTTGTCTGTATCGATCTTGCATTTTGTGGCCCAATTATGAAAACATGTGCTGAGAAAGGAATTCATAATGTTGTAATCGTTTCTGGTGGAGGAAAAGAACTAGGAGGAGATAGAGCAGCTATGGAAGCTGAGGTTAAAGAATTATCATTAAAACATAAGATTCGCGTTGTTGGTCCTAATTGTATTGGAATGTTTAATGCCGCAAATCGTCTTGATTGTGCCTTCCAAGGACAAGAAAGAATGGTTCGTTCAAAATTAGGCCCTGTTGCATTCTTCTCACAAAGTGGAACAATGGGAATTAGTATGTTAGAATCTGCTGATGTATTTGGATTATCAAAAATGATTAGTTTTGGAAATCGTTCTGATGTTGATGAAGCAGATATGATTTGGTATGCTGCAAATGATCCTCAAACTAAAGTAATTGGACTATATGTTGAAGGCTTTGGTGATGGAAGAAAATTCATCAATACTGCTAAACGAGTAATGAAACAAACAAAGAAACCTATTGTAATTTGGAAGAGTGGAAGAACAGCAGCTGGTGCAAAACAAGCTGCATCTCATACTGGTTCCCTTGGAGGTTCAAATGCAATGATTATGGGTGCATTCAAACAAGCAGGAATTATTTCAGTTGATAGTTATCAAGAATTAGTTGGAGTTCTAAAAGCACTAGCATGGCAACCTCATGCTAAGGGTAATCGTGTTGCTATGACTAGTAATGGTGCAGGACCTATGATTGGTGGAATTGATCAATTAGAAAAATCTGGTCTTACAATAGGAAAATTATCTCCAAACACTATTAAAAAAATCAAGGCTCATTTTCCTCCAACTGTTCCTATTCATAATGGAAATCCTGCAGATGTTGGTGGTGGTGCAACTGCAGATGACTACAAATTTGTAATTGAACAATTTGTATCTGAAAAGAATATTGATATTGCAATGCCATGGTTTGTTTTCCAAGATGATCCACTTGAAGAAACAATTGTTGGTCATTTAGATGAATTATCTAAAAAAGGAACCAAACCAATTTTGGCTGGTGGTAATGGCGGTCCATATACTGAAAAAATGACTAAATTAATTGAGAAGCATAATGTCCCAGTTTATAGTGATCTGCGAACCTGGGTAGCTGCTGCATCTGCATTAGCTCAATGGGGCAAGACTCGCGGAAAATAGAGAACATTTAATTCCCATACCTCTTCGCATTTTATCATGTCACTAGTTACCACATCAACTTCTGATGGCATCTGTACTGTGAAAATTAACAGGCCAGATAAATTAAATGCCATGAATACTGATGTTGCAAAAGAACTAATCAAAACTTTTGAAGCACTAAATCACAATGATGATGTCAAAGTTATCATTTTGACTGGTGAAGGTGAAAAAGCCTTTTCAGCAGGAGCCGATATTGAATACATGTCAAAAATATCTGCTGATGAATCAGTTGCATATGCGCAAACTGGTCAACTTGTAACTTCAACTGTCGAATTGGTTAAACAACCAACTATTGCAGCCGTTAATGGTTTTGCATTAGGTGGTGGTTGTGAACTTGCAATGTCTTGTGATATCCGAATAGCTGCAGATACTGCTAGAATGGGTCAACCAGAAGTAACAATTGGAATTCCACCTGGTTGGGGTGGAACACAAAGGTTAATGAGAATTGTGGGAATAGCAAAGGCAAAAGAACTTGTCTATACTGGTAAAATGATCAAAGCTGATGAAGCAAAAGAGATTGGACTTGTGAACCAAGTTGTCCCTCTTGCCTCTTTACAAGAAGAATCTTTGAAAATGGCACAACAAATTGCTGGAAACTCTACAATGGGAGTTCAAATGTCAAAAGTTGCAATTAACAAAGGACGAAATGCAGATCTTGATACTGGATTATCCATTGAACTTCTTGCTTGGAGGAATTGTTTTACACATCCTGACAGAGAAGAAAGAATGACTGCATTTGTAAACAAGTCAAAGAAATAGCTATTTCCAATTCCTATTTATTTTATTATTTTAAAAATTTGATGTTATTATTTTACTGTAACTACTCCAACTCTCCAAGGATGAAATGAACAAAAGTAATTGTAAACACCTGGTTCTTCAAATGTAAATTCAAATCTATCTCCTGTGTTTAGTGGAATGCTATTAAACAAGTCATTTACTTTCCCTGATTCATCTTGACTTTGAACTGTATGTGGAACTGAATCTTCATTTACCCATGTGACTGTAGCTCCTGCCACTGTTTCTAAATTCAATGGTGAATAAAATGATGAACCTGAGATATCAAAATTTCCATTAGGTATCAAAATTCCTGGATTCATATTTGCTGTTACTTGTAATTTTTTTTCAATTGTAATTATATCATTTTCAACCAAAAATTTTATCATGTTTAGAAATTCTGTTTCTGAAACTTTTTCTTCTCCATACCATAATGCAGTGTTTTTCACCCATTCTGGAACTGATTCTGCACTTGCAAAATCTATTGAAAATGAAATTAATAATATTGAGAATATCGTTATTGGGATAATTTTTCTCAAAGAAATTTCTTTCATGATTTTTGTTATTTTTGACGAATATATCAAATCTGGTTGCTTTGTCTTGCATTGTATACTAATCTATTATATCTGATTTTTTAATAATTTTCATCATGCAAGAGTTAATTCAGACAAGAAAAATAATGGAGGATGAAAGAAAGCAAATTATTTTACAAGTACTTGCTGACAAATATTGTAAACATATTCTCCACAGTACAATTGATACCCCAAAATCAGCTATGGAAATTTCTAGTGATGAAAAAATTCCCATTAGTACCGTGTATAGAAGATTGCAAACTCTCTATGATGCAAAATTACTTGCAATTTCTGGCTCAATTAATGATGATGGAAAAAAATACTTTTTGTACAAAAGTAAAATGAGATCTATTTCCATCAAATGTGATCTAAATGAGACCACAATAGAAATTGAACCTAATAATTCACGCTTGAGTTCATAATCAGTTATATCTACTGGGGTTATAATCATGAGTGAGAACTTGACTACAAAAAGACAGATGCACACTCAAAAAAAAGACCCTACTAGAAGCATTACTTATCGACTTCCAGAAAAGTTAATCAATGAATTGGAAACTGAAGCTGCACAAAAAAGTATCTCACAAAATGTTCTAGTAAAACAAATTCTAGAAAAATATGTTGAATGGGATAGATTTTCTGATAAAATAGGAATGATCCCTGTTCCTAAAGGAATCTTGCTTTCTTTGGGTGATGAATTAGATGGTAAAGATATTGATGAAATTATCAATTTGATTTTCCCAATGATCAAAGATACTGTAATGTTCATCAAAGGCGGTTATGACATCAAACGATGTATTGAAACATTAGAGGATTATATGCGAGCATCTGGAATGATATCTGATCATAGAATTGAAGGTGATTTACACACATTTTTGATTCAACATGATTTGGGAATGAAGTGGTCTGTATTTACAGAACAATTATTGACTCAAGTTTTTAGAAACTTTTTACCTGAAATGGAATTAAAGTTTCAAACTACTGACAACACTGTAATTCTAACAGCACCACTAGGTTCTGATTTTGATGAACATGATTACCATAATTGAAATTCAAAAATCCTTTGAAATATCACTGCTGATAAAATAATGTATGAATTTACCTGAGTCTCCAATGCAAAAAATTGTTGTTGGGAAAATTATGAATAATTCTGTTGTCTCAGTTGATTCTTCTGTTTCAGCAACTGATGCTGCAAAGATGATGGAGGATACTGATGTTGGGGCAGTAATAATTTTAGAAAATGGCTCTCCAATTGGAATTGTAACTGATAGAGATTTTGCAATAAAAATTACAGCTCATTCTTATCCTATTGATACCCCTGTAAGACGTATAATGTCTGCTCCTTTGATCTCAGTTGATTCTTCTTCTGATATTTGGGAGGCATCTGATTTGATGTCTGCCAGAAATGTGAGAAAATTACCTGTTATTGATGATGACAAAGTTGTTGGAATTATCACTTCTAGTGACATTGTCAAATATATCGCAGATCATTAAAAATCCCATATTTGATTCTACATTACTAGTGTGTCGAGTGTGAAAAGCTTATTATAATTTGAAACGGCTTTTTTGTTCATAATGGCAACTGAACAAACACAAAAGATGATTACAGTTACTGCAAAAGCAGCTGAAAAAATCCAAGAATTCATGAAAGAAGAAGCAGAATCTCCTGAATACCTTAGAGTATATGTTCAAGGCGGAGGTTGTTCTGGTTTGTCTTATGGTATGGGCTTTGAAAAAGCACCAGAAGAAGACGATCTTGTTATGGAGGAAAATGGAGTAAAACTCTTAGTTGATAGTTATAGTGTTGATCATCTACAAGGTGCAAATGTTGACTATATTGAAAGTTTAATGGGTTCTGGATTTAAAATTAATAATCCAAATGTAACCAAATCCTGTTCATGTGGTCACTCTTTTAACACAGAATAATCAACTGTAAAATTTTTCATTTTTCATATATTTTTAAATCTAATTTTTAGATATTATTTTTTGAAACCATATTTTGGCGATACCCTCATATGTCTAAATAAAAGTCGAAATTTATGATTATAAAAGGAGATAATTAATTATGCCTCAATCAGGAATTGTAAAATATCACGTTAAACTTTCCTATGAGGTTGATGGACTTGTTGAAAGAGCAGATATTATCGGTGCTATTTTTGGTCAAACAGAAGGATTGTTAGGCCCTGAGATGAATCTGAATGAACTACAACGAGTTTCTAAGGTAGGTAGAATTGAAGTTAATGCAAAATCTACATCTAACACTACATCTGGTGATGCATTAATTCCAATGAGTACTGATATTGATACTTGTGCATTAATTGCTGCAGGTATTGAGAGTATTGATAAAGTAGGTCCATTTGATTGTTCATTCACATTAGAAGCAATTGATGATGTACGAGCTTCAAAGAAAGATGATATTGTAAAACGTGCAAAAGAAATCAAGCAAAAATGGGCAACAAAAACTGTAAGTGAAGGTGAAAGTATGTTAAATGATGTTCATCAAGGTGATTCAAAAAAACTATCTACTTATGGACCCTCAAAACTAACTTGTAGTTCTGGAGTGTATGATTCCAAATGGATAATTTTAGTTGAAGGAAGAGCAGATGTTATCAATCTTCAAAGAGCAGGATATGACAATGTACTGGCAATTGAAGGTGCTAAAATTGATGAGTCTATAAAAGAACTATGTAATGAAAAAGATACAGTTGTTGCATTCCTTGACGGTGATAGAGCCGGTGGATTTATTCTAAAAGAATTAAAATCTGTTGTACCTCTAGACTATGAATTACAGGCAGATGTAGGAGTTGAAGTTGAAGAACTAACTCCTCAAAGAATTGATGAAATTCTTAGTCCAATTGCTGATGAAATCAAAAATGGTAAACCCGCACCAGCATTGAAAAGTGAAGATGACAAACCACTTGCAGAACTAGCATCAGATATTTTTCCAAATCTCAACGAAACTCTTGAAGCAGTTGCATTAGATGATGAAAAAACTGAAATTTTCAAGGTTCCAATTAGTGAAGTTGTAAGCAAACTATCTTCCCAATCTGGAATAAAATATCTCTTGTTAGATGGGATTATTACTCAAAGATTGCTAGAAGGTGCTAAAAATGCAGGTATTGAATGTGTAATTGGACACAGAGTTGCTAAAATATCCAGTGACAGTGGTTTGACCTTGAAAACATTTAGTGACTTGGGTGTATCTTAAGATTTTTGATGACTGAACTAAAAATTCAGCACATCCTAACTCTTTCTTATTTATTATCTAAAGGCGCAAAACACAACTATGTTACAATTACTACTACATCGCTAGGGAAGAGTATTAAAAAATCTCAACAAGCAGCATCTAAACACCTCCTTGAATTAGAACAAAATCATTTCATTGAACGAATAATTAACGGAAGAAAAATTTCTATTAAATTAACTAACAAAGGCTTTTCTGAAATGATAAAACTCTCAACAATCTTACAGAAAAGTTTGGATTCTTTTCCATCACATGTTCAGATAAAAGGAACTTTGGTATCTGGAATGGGTGAAGGTGCATATTATATGGGACTAAAAGGATACACAAAACAATTCAAATCCAAAATTGGATACATTCCATTTCCTGGAACTCTAAATATCCGAATAGATCAAAAAATTCATCAAGAAGCAATAAAACAATTTGCAACTTTGAATGGAATTAAAATAAAGAGTTTTTCTGATGGAAAGCGAACTTATGGTTGGGTAAAATGTTTTCCAGCAAAACTAAACAATTCTACAAACTGTACTTTGATTTTACTTGAACGAACACATCATGACAATTCTGTAATTGAATTAATTTCAAAATCTTCTTTGAGAAAAAGTGCTAAGATAAAGGAAGGTTCTAAAGTTTCAATTACTATACCTGTAAATTTCTAAATTCCATGTATTGAATCTCCATATTCCTCTTTGATGATTGAGCTTGAACTTTTGGGAATTGGAGATTGTACTCTTGCAACTTTGGCATTAAGATTGATTCTTTTGCATCCTTCAATTATGAATCCTTCTTGATGCACTTGATCATATCCTAACACTATAGTTTGTGGCTTTACACGATTTACTGTTTTGAAAATATCTTCTTCTTGTCCAATTAGACAAAGATCTACCATTACAAGTGATTTTACTAATTCTTTTCTTTGTTCTTGAGAATGTAGTGGATTTTTCTTCTTCATTTTTATTGCTGTATTGTCTGTAGCCACTACTACCACTAAGATATCTCCTAATACTTTTGCAGCATTTAATGTAGATATGTGGCCTGGATGAATAATATCGAAAACCCCTCCTGCTAAAACTACATGTAATGATTCTCTTCCTTTGTCTGAAAGTGTACATCTATCATTATTGATTAATTGATTTTTAACCATTTCATCTATCTTCAAGTTAACTTCATCTTCTGATAAAGTACTTTTTTCTTTGATTAATTCAATTGCAGACTCCTTGCTAATTTGACAAATAAAAATACTTGAAAGAATAATTTTCTCAATGGATTTCAATATTTTTCTATTTTAATTCCCACTCTTTAAATCATCGCTGAATTTTACATTTTTGGATCAAGGCCTTTTGCCAATCTCAATGCATCAACTAATCCATCTGCATACCCAATACTCAATATTGCAACTTCTTCTTGTCCGTCTTCTAGAAATTTTTCTGCATCTTGTACGTACAATTCTGCGTTTTCTAAAATTATTTGATACTCTTTTTGATCATTGTAAAGCGGTTTTACTTCTTCTAATGCGTCTCTAACCATTGGAACATATTTCTCCATCATTTGTTTTGAAATCTTTTTTGTTTTTTCAGAATTATCTAATGGTTCATCAATACATTGACCAAACATCTTCAATGCATCTGATTCTGTAAAATGCATTCTGCCTGGAATAATTACAGTGTGTGGTGGTTTTCCAAAATCCTTCTTTTTTAAACTGGATATTTTACCTGAAATGATTGTTTGATCTTTATATCCAATTCTTGATGCAACAATAACAAAAGTTGATACACTTATGACATTTCGTTTTTGACCTTTTTCTGTCTCAATTAATCCATTTAATGCATCATTTGGATCTAAGAAAAAATCTTTGTCTTGGTTATACTCTAAAAGAAGTACTGTGTGATTTCCTTCAATGATATTTTTGTAAATTACATAGTATGGTGTAGTAAGTGATTTCATTTCACTCATTATTGTTGCAATTCTTCCAACTTTGTAGAAATGTAGTCCACACTCTCCAATCATTGAAGTAAGTGATGATGCTGCATGAATTGAGAATGTCTTAATTTTCTCCTCCATTGCTCTTACCCTTAATTCAATGTGTGTTGTTGCAATGTATGGATCTCCATATGACAAAAGAACTACTCTTTTTTTCTTTGAATTTTTTAAAATTTCTTTTCCATCTTCTACTAACCATCTTTTTGCTTGAATGAATTCTCCTTTTGTGGTCTTTCTAATTTTTGTTAAATCTGATCTTCCAATTGGACTGGTAAATTGTTCCAGATACACAATATCTGCTTTTGATAATACTTCTAATGCCTCATTAGGAATAGATTTGAATCCTGAAATTCCTAAACCTACAAACCAGAGCATTATTGCATTTTTTTATCATGAAGTCTTTTTAAATGCTGTAATGTTTTTTTGAGAATTTCAATGCCTCTCAAATACTCATCAATTGATACTTTTTCGTCAATTGTGTGGGCTTCATGTGGATCTCCTGGACCATAAGTAACTACTGGTATACTCCATTGATTTCCTAAAACATTCATGTCTCCAGTTCCTGTTTTTCTGATTAATGTGGGTCTTGATTTCTCAGCTTCCATTACTCCCAGAGTAAATGCTCTGACTAGTGGAGAATTATGTGCTGCCTCAAATGGCTCTGTTTCATCAAGAATTGAATAAAATGCATCCACCTGTCTCTTTTTAGAAATTTCTTTTACCAGTACTGCAATTTTTTGTTCAATAGATTTACAATTCATATCTACTGGAATTCTAATGTCAAAAGTTGTTTCACATTCCTTTGGGGTAACATTGTGACTTGTTCCCCCTTTAATTTCAGTCATTGTTACAGTGAGAAGCATTCCTTTGGTTCTATCTTCTTGTCCTTTTTCTAATTTCTCTTTAAGTTCACTTGCAAAAATAGCTGATTCTTGAATTGCATTTTTTGAAAGCCATGGTGCACTTGCATGTGAACTATCTTCTACACTAATTTTTAGATTAATTGCCAATCTTCCTTTGTATGCAATTGTGACTTGTTTGATTCCACTTGGTTCTCCAAAAACTGCATAATCTACACCCCATTCATTTTTTACAATATTTTTAATTCCTATTGCGTTTCCTTCTTCATCTACTGCACCGACAAAAATTATTGTTCCATTATTATTTTGAATTGACGCTGCAGCAAATAACATTGCCATTAGTGGTGCTTTTGCATCTGACGCACCTCTGCCATATAGTGAATCTCCCTCTCTTCTCACTTTGACTTTTCCTGGAACTACATCCATGTGACCACATAGCATGATTGTAGGTGATCCTGAACCTTTTCTTGCAATCATATTTCCAACTTCATCAATTTGAATATCTTCAAATCCTAAATCATCACATTTATCAGCTAAAAATTCGGCCATTGGTTTTTCACTTAATGATGGTGTGTACAACTTTAGTGCTTTTTCCAACATTTTAGTTGCAAATTTTGGAGTTACTGTAAAATGTGTGTCCAATTCTTACTTGTCTACCTTTAATGCATAATCAAGCATAAGTGAAGGAATATCTACATCACACACTCTAACTGTATTTTTGTATTCTGTTGTATTGTTAACTTCATGTACTACAAGTCCTTTCTCATCACTCTCCATCAAATCTACCCCTACAATATCCCCTTGAACTGCATTTTTTGCTTTAATACACATCTCTTCCATCTCTGAAGTAACTTCACATTGTTCTGCTGTTCCTCCAAGTGCCATGTTTGTTTTCCAATGTTTAGAAATTCTATAAATTGCTGCAACAATTTTGTCTCCTACCATAATTGCTCTAATGTCTCTTGGTGGTCTTTTTACAAATTCTTCAAGATAATGAATTTGATAAATTGGATACATGCTTTCTCTACTTTCAATAATCCCTTCAGCTGCATCTTTATCGTTTAATTTTGAAATTAATCTTCCCCAACTACCAACTGTTGGTTTAATCACTTTTGGAAACCCTTCTGTTTGTAATGCTTCTAATGCTGCATCTTTTGAAAAAGCAACAGTTGCATCAGGTGTTGGTACATTATACTTTTTTAACAACATGTGTGTAAATAATTTATTTCCTGCAAACACTCCTGTATTCAAACAATTGATAACTTTGACTCCTAATCCTTCAAGAGCTGCAGTTGAATGTAAATTTCTGTAATAACTTACACATCTTTGAATTACAGCACCATATTCATCAGGTTTTTTTTCTAGATTTAATGCTAATTTTTTACAATCAACCATCTGTATGTTGATATTCTTTTTTTTACCTGCTTCTAGCAGTGCCTTTTCTTCCCAACGTATGGTATCGTAAAGAATTGTAACGTCAGGATTCACTGTCCCCAATCCTCGCCAACCGTTTGGGCAGGCTTTAGATCGAAACCGTCTGAACCTTTTGCTAATTCAAAACTTGCACCACATTCTGGACATGTCACAATTTCACCTTCAAGTGCATCACTTGGAATTGAAATAGTTGCATCACATTCATCACATTTTGCCATATCTGTTTCCTAATTCCCCTCTTTATTTATCATTAATTATCTTTTTTTCTAGCCTATCTTCTAGTGGGATTTCTATAAGATCTCCCATTCTTAGATTTTTTAGCCCTGCTGCTACTGCCTTTGCACTTTCTTCATTCTTTTCGAGGCCTAATAGTGACATCAAGTACCCTGCACCTGTTTTTCCTGCCAATTCTCCAAATACTATTTTCCTTCTATTTCCTACTTCTCTTGGTGGAATTGGCTCATATGCTGCAGGATTTTTGAGAATTGCTGCAAGGTGTGTACCTGCTTTGTGTTTGTATGCTGAAGATCCTACAATCGGTTTTGAGTCATATGGTTTGATTATTGTATATTCTTCAATTAATCTAGAAAGATCTTGTAACATATCTAATCTAAAATCATTTGGTGATTTGTACAAATATGTTAATGCCACTGCAACTTCTGCAAGTGATGGAATTCCTGTTCTCTCACCAATCCCATCAATGGTTGTATGAATTTGATCAACTCCTGCTTCACATGCTGAAAATGCATTTGCAACTGCAAATCCAATATCATTGTGAACATGTGCATCTAATGGAACATCAATAATATTACTAACTTTTTTTACAAAATTATACATTCCAATTGGTCGCATAATCCCAACTGTATCTGGAAGACTAATTCTGTCCACTCCTGCTTCTTCGATTGCTTTACAAACCTTGAGAAGGAATTCTGGTTCTGCTCTGCTTCCATCTTCAACTGTAAATCTAATTTTTAATCCATGTGACTTTGCATACTCTACAGTTTCTACTGCTCTCTCAAGAGCTTCTTCTCTTGAAATACGTAACTTGTCTTTGAGATGAACATCTGATACTCCTAAATATGCTGCACACCATTTTGCATCACATTCTAATGAAATATCTATGTCTTGTTTAAGGGCACGTCCATGAGAAACAATATCTGCCTTTAATCCTTGTTTGATGATTGTCTTTGTTGCTTCTTTATGGTCATTTGAT
The DNA here is from genome assembly GCA_018263505.1 of Candidatus Nitrosopumilus sp. GTDB lineage: Archaea > Thermoproteota > Nitrososphaeria > Nitrososphaerales > Nitrosopumilaceae > Nitrosopumilus. The sequence goes on along the minus strand of JAANXA010000032.1, from coordinate 22,279 downwards.
ACTACTGGTGAAATTTCAATTTGATCTACACCAAAGTAATCCAACATCCATGCAATCTGAATTCTTTGTTTGTTTGTAAATGATACACCTGGATGCTGCTCTCCTTCTCTAAGTGTACTATCTAACACCCTAATTTTTTTTGGGTTTTTGTCATATGCGTTATACTCATTTGCATAGTGATTCGGATCCTTCATTACTAAAATCGTTGACCTAAATAGATGATATAAACATATTCGTACTAACATCGTTACAAATGAAAAAATTTGATCCTAAACTAGTTTTCAATTTTAATAATTAAACGAATGTCGCTTTAGATTATTTTTCTTAAAATGATTACAGTGTTTGTATCAACAACTCCTGTAATTTTTCTTAATGCATCAATACTATTATTGATATCTGCAATGTTTGGTGCACTAATTATTGTGGTGATGTCATATTGTCCTGTTATCTCGTATACTGTTTTCACACCTTTTAATTTTGCAAGTTTTAGTGAAACTTTTGATGTATCTGTTGCAGAATCTACTGAAACTAAAACAATTGCACTTGTATTGTTTTCTTCACCCATTTCTAAAGTGAATTTTTTGATTGTTCCACTTCCAACTAAATTTTTTACTCGTCGTCTTATTGCTGATTCAGAAAGTTTTAGTTTTTTTCCAATATCTACAAATGATTCTCTAGAATTTTCTTTTAGATATTCTATAATTTTTTGATCTGTATTGTCCTTATGCATTTCTTTTTACTTCCTCTTCAGTTAGTATGATATCTAAAGCATGTAAAACTTTTGTTACGTCTTCTTCAGAAATTACTAGTGGAGGAAGTATTCTTAAAATGTTTCTTCCAGAATATAGCATCAAAACACCTTCTCTAATTAACCCCATTAAGATATCTCTCACTTCAAATTTCATCTCAATACCGATCATGAGACCTTTTCCACGAATTTCTCTGATGATGGAATGTTTCTCTTTTAGTTTTTCCAATCCTGCTTTGAACATTTTTCCCATTTTTTCTGAATTTTCAATTAATCCATCTTCTGTTAACGCTTTGAGTGCTGCAGTTCCTGCTGCACAAGATATTGGATTTCCTCCAAATGTGGATGAATGCTCCCCTTTACTAATTGATGCTAAAATATCTGGACGAACAAGTGTAGCTCCCATTGGAACTCCTCCTGCAATACCTTTTGCAAGACACAAAATATCTGGTGCAGTATTCCAATGATCACATGCCCATAATCGCCCTGTTCTACCTAATCCTGCTTGAATTTCGTCAAAGATTAACAGAATTCCTTTCTCATCACATAACTTTCTAACTTCTTGTAAGAATCCATCTGGTGCAACAATGATTCCACTTTCTCCTTGAATTGGTTCTAAAATGATAAATGCTGTATCTTCATCTACAACTGAACGTAATGATTCCATATCTCCATATGATGCAAAAGAAACTTTTTCCACAAGTGGTGCAAATGATTTTCTATATTTTGGATTAAATGTTAGTGATAAAGATCCAAATGATTTTCCATGATATGATCCTTTCATTGCCACCATCCCTTTCTTACCTGTAAACTTTCTTGCAAATTTCATTGCAGCTTCAATTGCTTCTGCTCCACTATTGTTTAGATGAACTTGTGTTAGTTCTTTTGGAGCTAAACCAATTAATGTTTTCAAAAACTCCTCTCTTGTTTTATTGTAAAGAGAACTGTGTACTGTAATGATCTTATCAATTTGATTTTTTATTGCATCATTAACTCTTTTATTTTGATGACCAACTAATGCAACTCCATATCCTCCCATACAATCGATGTATTCTTTCCCATCTGTATCCCATACATGAGCTCCTACTCCTTTTTCAACAGTTACTGGAAATCTCTGATAGAGATTTCCCATAAATTGATCTTCACTCATGTTCAATCACCGTACAATTATCATGTGCAATAGCACAAGAAATTGGATTTTCTTTTTGACCATTTGCAATTAATGCTTTTTTGACTCCCATATCTAATGCTTCAGTTGATGCTAAAATTTTCTTTTCCATTCCTGGACCTATTTTTGGTCTAATTTCTTTTGCTTCTGCAAGTGTGAGTTTAGAAACCACTTTGTCATCCATTAAAAGCCCATCAACATTTGTTATGAATAATACTTTGTCACTTCCAACTTTTCCTGCAACATATGCTGCTGCTCTGTCTCCATCTACATTAAGAAATTCTGATTCTTCACTGATTGCAATAGGTGAGATAACAGGTGTTAATCCTTTTTCTAAGAGAGAATTGATAAATTCTGAGTTTATTGCTTTGATTTTCCCAGTATATCCACCATCAATTGCTTGTTTTCTTCCTTTTTCATTAACTATGAGTAGTTTCTTTTTTCTATCTGCCTCAATTACTTTGGCATCTACTCCTGAAAGTCCAATTGCATTGATGCCATTTTTTTGAAGCATTTGAACAATTGTTTTATTGATTCTACCTGACATTACCATTGTAAAAATTTCTGCAGTTTCTTTGTCGGTGTATCTACTTTTAATTCCACTTGGTGATGTTACAAATTTTGGTTCTTTACCTAATTGTTTACAAACTTTGGTGACTTCTTTTCCTCCTCCATGTACTAGAATAACACCTTCTGATTCTGCTACTTTTTTAATATCTAAAATTGTTGATGGATGTAAATCATCTACTACACTTCCACCAATCTTGATTGTAATCATTTCTAAACCGGAGTCAATGGAGTATATCTTAATCCGTTCATTTCATCAAAACCGCACATTACGTTCATGTTTTGAATAGCAGAACCTGCTGCACCTTTCATCAAATTATCTGATGCAGATAATGCAATCAATCTGTTGTTATCTTCATCTAAATCAAATCCAATGTCACAAAAGTTTGAACCAACCAAGAATTTTGGATCAGGGAATTTGTATAATCCTTTTTTATCTCTGATTAATCTCACAAATTTCTCATCACCATAAGTTTGTCTGTATAATTTCCATAACTCTTTTTCATCGATATCTTTTTTCATGAATGTGTGATTGGTACATAAAATTCCACGAACAACATCGACTGCATGTGGACTCATTGAAACATTAATTTTCTTTCCAGCAATCTCACTAAGCTCTTGTTCAATTTCACCAGTGTGTCTGTGTTTTGCTGGTTTGTATGGTCTGATAACTCCAGCTCTCATTGCATGTGCAGTTCCAGAACCTGATCCTGCACCTGATGAACCAATCTTTGAATCAACAACAATGTGGTCTGTATCAATTATATCATTTCTAATTAATGGCGCAATTGCTAACATTGATGTTACTGCCATACACCCTGGGCAAGAAACCAGTTGTGATTTTTTAATCTCTTCTCTATGTAATTCTGGTACTCCAAATACTGATTTTTTCAAATAATCTGGATGTGGATGCTCCCATCCATACCACTTATCATATGCTTCTTGATTATGTAATCTGTAATCTGCGCTCAAATCAATAATTTTGATTCCTCTATCATACAATGCCTTTACAATTTCTGTTGCAGTTCCATGTGGTACTGCTGTAAAAACTAAATCACATTTATCAGTTAATTTATCATAATCCATCTCAGAAAATGTTAGATCGGTAAAACCTTTCAAACTAGGTTGTACTCTATGAAGATATTCACCTACATGTTGTCTTGATGTAACCATTGAAATTTCAACATCTGGATGATTTACAAGAAGACGAAGTGTTTCTCCCCCTACATAACCTGATGCACCTACAACACCTACTTTCATGATAAATCTCCTCCTAAGGAAGTATAATTTATTTCCTAACGTAATTTAGAGCAAATTCTATCATTTCTTTTGGAATATTTCGTTTTGCAACTCTTGCCAATCCTTTGAATTCTACAGTATTGTTGACTTCGTGAACCACTAAACCATGTTCTTCATCTTCCATTATGTCAACTCCTAAAATACCTCCTCCCATGGCTTTGGAAGCTTTTACTGCTAAATCCTCCATTTCTTTTGTGATCTCACAAATTTCTGGATCTGCTCCTAATGCAATATTTGTTTTAAAACCTCCTGATGATTTTCTATACATTGCAGCAATTGGCTCATCTCCAACTGTAATAACTCTGATATCTCTTGGAGGTCTATTGATTAATTCTTGTAAATAGTAGATTCTATCATGTGGACTATCTGTAATATCTCTAACTTCAAAAACTGCTTCCATTGTATCTTTGTCTTTAATTGGCATAACTCCTCGTCCCCAACTACCTATTACTGGTTTAATTACTAGTGGAAATCCAACTTTTTCTAAATTTTCTGCTGCACTTTCACTTGAAAATGAAAAATATGTTTTTGGAGTTGGAATATTATTCTTTTTCAAAAGTAAAGTCATGAACATCTTATTTCCACAAATATTTGCAACCTCAAATTTATTCAAGACAGGAATATCTAAAAATTCTAAACTAGAAGTAAAATGAAGACCTCTAAAATAACTAACACATCTTTCTAGAACAACATCGCCTAGTTCAAAATCTTCTTTTTTACTATCTGTGTTAATTTGGGTAATTTTTGCATCTAACATCAATGCATTGTGTCCTAAATCTAATGCTTCTTTTTTAAGCATCTTTTCTTCCGTTCGCAAACGGTCAAACACAATACAGACTTTTGACATTACTCTCCCCAATCTTCGCCTACGCTTTCTGCTTGTTTAAGCTCAATATTTGATCCATCTTTTTTTGATATTTCAAAGTCTGCTCCACAATCAGGACAGGAGACTATTTCTCCAACAGAGGCATCGTCTGGGATGTTTAGAGTTGCATCACATTCTGGACAGTTCATGTTTTTGAAAACCTCTTCTTTTGTAATTTATTAGCTTCTGTTGACTGAATTCCCCATAATTCCACGAAACCTTTTGCTAATCTTTGATCAAATGTGGATTCTGTTCCATAAGTGGCAATTTCATGACTGTACAATGAGTTCTTTGATCTCCTTCCTACTACTCTTAGACTTCCTTTGAACATTTTGAGTTTCACTGTTCCTGTTACTTGTTTTTGTGATGCTTCGACAAATCCGTCCAAATCTGTTTTTAATGGATCCTGCCAAAGTCCTGAATATACTAAATATGCCCATTCATCATCTATGATGGATTTGAATTTGTTTTCATGTTTTGTATGAACCATTTTTTCTAAATCTGAATGTGCTTCAATTAGACATGTTGCAGCTGGTGTTTCATACACTTCACGAGATTTGATTCCAACCACTCTATCTTCAATATGATCAACAATTCCAACTCCTGCATTTCCTGCTTTTTTGTTAATGTACTCAATTAATTTTTGAGGATCCATTGTTTTCCCATCTACTTTAATTGGAATTCCTTTTTGAAATTCTATTTCTAAATATGTTGGTTTATCTGGTAAATCTTTTGTCTTTACCCAAATGAATGCATCTTCTGGTGGTTCATTGTATGGATCTTCTAATACTCCTCCTTCAATTGCACGTCCCCATAAATTTTGATCAATACTGAATTTTTTTGCTACAGAGTCGATTTCGATTCCATGTTTTTCTGCAAATTTTAACTCGGTAACTCTGTCTAAATTTTTATCTCGAATTGGTGCGATTATTGGTAAATCAGAACCTGCTCTTAATGTAATATCAAAACGAACTTGATCATTTCCTTTTCCTGAACACCCATGTGCTAATGCTGTTACTTTTTCTTTTTTAGCAACTTCTAATACTTTTTCTGCAATCAGTGGTCTGGCAAGAGCTGTTGCCAAACAATATTTTTTTTGATAAAGTGCATTTGCTTTAATTGATGGAAAAATGTAATTTTTAACAAATTCTTTTCTTGCATCTATGTTATAATGTTTTTTTACTCCTAATGATTTTGCTTTTGCTGCAATTTTTTTAGTGTCATCACATTGTCCAACATCTACGGTGACTGTAATTACATCCATGTCATGTTCATCTTGTAAATATTTCACAACTACTGATGTATCCAATCCTCCTGAAAATGCGAGAATTCCTTTTTGAGTCATAAAACATTTTTTGGGTTGTATTTTCGAATTTATCTCTTATGCTGTATCTAAATTACTTTTTTTTCAAGATTTTTTTGAATAGCTTGAGCTAAAATTCGATGATTATTTAACCGCCAAATATAACGCTGTTTTATGAAAATTCGTTCAGTAATTTTTGCAGGAATTGTAGGAATTGCAATTTTATCTGTATTGGGAATTTCTTTGAATGGCAGTGAAACTCTTCATGACTCTAAACTTCGCATAGCTTATTTTCCAAATATTGGACATGCTGTCCCTATTGTAGGTATGGAAAATGATTTCTTTCGAAATAGTCTTGGAGATCAGATAAAGATTGAAACAAGAGTTTTTGACAGTGGCCCTCAGGCAATAGAATCACTATTTGCAAATTCTGTTGATATTGCATATGTTGGACCTGGTCCTGCCATTAACGGATTTTTAAATTCAGAAAATAACAATGTAAAAATTTTAACTGGTGCTGCAAGTGGTGGTGCAAGTTTCATTGTTCATCCTGATTCTGAAATAAATATTGCTTCTGATTTTAAAGGAAAAAAAATTGCTGCACCTCAAATTGGAAATACTCAAGATGTTTCATTACGTAATTATTTATCTGAAAATAATCTTAAACCTGCTGAAAAAGGTGGTAGTGTAATTGTTTACAATATTTCGAATCCAGATATTTATACACTGTTTGTTAAAGGTGATATTGATGGTGCATGGGTTGCAGAACCTTGGGCAACAATTTTGGAGAATGAATTAGATGGAACACGATTATTTTATGAAGAAGAATTATGGCCTGAAAATGAATTTGCATCTGTTGTCCTAATTGGAAATACTAATTATGTTGAAAACAATAAAGAATTAATTCAAAATTTCTTATCTGCACACCGTGAAACAATAATTTGGATTAATGAACACCCTGAAGATACTAGAATTGTTTTCAACACTTTTCTTGACTCTCATTTGGGACAATCTCTTTCTGATGATGTCGTTGATGTTGCATTGTCTAATCTTAGAATAACTGATGATCCTAAATCTGATTCAATTTTCTCATTTGCTGAACAAGCAAATGCACTTGGATATCTTGGAAGAAATGGATATGATTTGTCTGGTATTTTTTACTACTTTGATACAAATTCACTGGAGGATGCTAGAACTTAGATGACTAAACTTGAGGCTAAAAATATTGTAAAATATTTCAGTCATGATTCTCATAAACTCAAAGCATTAGGTGGAGTAAATCTCAAGGTTGAGGCTGGTGACTTTGTTTGTTTAATTGGACCTTCTGGATGTGGAAAATCCACATTCTTACGTATAGTTGCAGGTTTGGAAAAACCAGATGATGGTCAAATATTATTTGATGGCCATCCTGTACATGAAACTGGTCCTGAAAGAATAATGGTTTTTCAAGAAGGTGCATTATTTCCATGGCTAAAAGTTCAAGACAATGTAGAATTTGGATTAAAAATGGCTGGAATTCCAAAAGAAGAACGTGCAAAGATATCACATAGATATTTGGATATGATGCAGTTAACAAAATTTGCAGATTCTTATACATATCAACTTTCAACTGGAATGAAACAACGTGTAGCTATTGCAAGAGCTCTTGTAATGGATCCTGATGTGTTGTTAATGGATGAACCTTTTGCTGCACTTGATGCACAAACTCGTGATTTATTGTTGGTTGAGATGCAACTTATTTGGGAAAAAACAAAGAAAACAATTTTGTTTGTTACACATAATGTTGCAGAAGCTGCAGTGTTGGGAACCAAAGTTGCAGTATTTAGTAATCGGCCATCATTAATTAAAAAAGAAATTGATAATGATTTTCCTAGACCTCGAGTAACTGAAGATGAATTTTTGTTAAAATTTCAACAAGATCTTTTAGCCGAACTTAGACCTGAGGTAAAAAAAAGTAGAGAGTGATAATTATGAAAAAAAATTTTACGCCTTATAGGATAGCATTTTACATTGGGATTGTTGTTGTTTGGCAAATTATTGCAATGTCTGGAGTTTGGCCTGAAAACATTTTTCCTTCTCCATTTGAAGTTGCAGAAGATTTAGCTTATGGTGCATCTGATGGGAGTTTGTTTTATGGTATTGCAACTAGCTTGTGGAGATTATCTATTGGATTGGCAATTGCAATTTCTGGAGGAATTGTTTTAGGAATTTTTATGGCAAGAATTGAGGTGATTAATCAAACCGTAGGTTCGTTGGTTTTAGGATTACAATCTATTCCTTCTATTGCATGGGTTCCTCTTGCAATACTTTGGTTTGGATTAACTGATGGTGGAATAATTTTTGTCACTGCAATTGGAGCCATATTTGCTGTTACCATTAACACCTATACTGGTGTCAAAAACATTGATCCTCACTTTATTGAGGCTGCACGAAATATGGGCGCAAAAGGAAGTCAATTAATTACTTCAGTTCTAATCCCTGCAGCATTCCCATACATGATTTCTGGGTTTAAACAAGGTTGGGCATTTGCATGGAGAGGAGTAATCGGTGCTGAAATTTTATTCTCTTTTCTAGGTTTAGGATTCTTACTTAATGCTGGACGTTCGCTAAATGATGTATCTCAAGTAATTGCTATGATGCTTGTTATCATGGGTATTGGTCTTGCAGTTGATGGTGTAGTTTTCCAAAAATTAGAAAACAAAGTGATGTCTCGTTGGGGCCTAAGATAAAAATTCAAAAATTATTTTTTGATTTTTAATGATATTACAAATGCTACAATAATTATCATAATTGCAAAATATGTTACTGCAACATAATCAAACAAAAATGCAATACTTCCTGCAATTACTGGTCCAATTACTGTAGCAATTGATAATGTAGAACTAAATATTCCAGTTGATGTAGAACGAGGATTATTTTCCATTAAATGAAAATTCCCTCCAATAAACAAAAATGCCCATGTTGCCCCCACTAATGACATAAATGGCATTGCCATCCACCATTCGGTGACAACTGATAACCCAACAAAAACAAATGTTGTACATCCAATACCTATTTTGAATTTAGTAACATTTGAAAGATGAATTTTACTTGCCATGACATTCATCAAGATAAATGCAGTCAACGTGTTTGCAACATATACTACTGAAATATGATATAATTCACCTCCTAATCTCTCCATAATCATTATTGGAAGAATAGTCCATACTGCAGCAGCTCCAATGTGTCTTAGAAGTAATGATAAGAAAAGAAATTTATTTTTTAAAATGACTGTTTTTGTGGTTCCCGGTTTAGTCTCTTTTTCTTGTACTGGATTTGGAAGTTTTATTGTAAACATTAATCCGATGATAAATGATGCTGCACTAATTAAGAAAATTAATTTTAAATCATTTGCAATTCCTGCAGCAGCAATTCCTGCAAGCCATCCTAATGCATGAAATGATATTACTGTAGCTGCTCTTTTTTTATCTATATTTGCTTCATACGTATATGCAATCATTGCAGGAATCATTATGCCACTTGCCACACCTGCAGCAATTCTAACTATGAAAAACATGGATAAATCTGTTGCAAAATAATGCATTCCAAATGCAATGGCACATCCAATAAACCCAATTCTAATGAATTTGAGCCTAGTTCCTTTCTTATCTGAATGTCTTCCAAAATACATTTCAGATAAAATTTGAGCAAAACTAAATGATGCTACTAACAACCCAATTTCAAATACTGAATCTGTAACATCTTTCGCAATTATGGGCATAAAAACAAAAATTATCGAGATTCCTGCATGTTGAAAAAAAGTTGCACTACGAACTAAATTGTTTACTTGTGTTTTCTGCATAAATGTATTAAAAATTATTTTTTACCTAATTTCAACATACGTCTAAAATACATTATTTTTTGCTGTTTTTTCTGAAAAGAGTTAAACCATCCTAAAACATTTTCAAATTGTCATGATAGAAAAAGAACCATTTCTTAATGCAATGGAAAATAAAATTTTATTATTTGATGGTGCAATGGGGACTGAAATTCAAAGATATGATCCAAAACCTGAAGATTTTCCAAATAATCAAGATGGTTTTAATGATGGTTTAGTTTTAACTCATCCTGAATGGATTAAACAAATTCATAGAAATTATTTGGATGCTGGTTCTGATTGTATTGAAACAAATTCATTTGGATCAAATAAAATTAAACTTGATGAATATGGTTTTGGTGATCAAACAATTGAATTTAATAAAAAAATTGCAACACTTGCATCTGAAGTTTGTAATGAATATTCTGATTCTAAATATGTAATAGGCTCTATGGGTCCAACTGGTTATTTACCAAGTTCAAATGATCCTGACTTGGGTCAAAAACCTCTTGATGAAATACGTGAGGCATTTGAATTACAAGCTGAAGGTTTGATTCTTGGAGGTGTTGACGCTTTATTGATTGAAACTAGTCAAGATATTCTAGAAGTAAAATTGGTTATTGAAGCATGTCATAATGCAATGAAAAAAATAGAGAAAAAAGTCCCTATAATTGCAAATACCACTTTGGATCAATATGGCAAAATGTTGCTTGGTACAAATATCCAAGCAGCATATACTACTGTATCTGATATGGGAATTGATGTGTTTGGATTGAATTGTTCAACTGGCCCAATCGAAATGACTCCCAGTGTTCAATGGTTAAATGAACAAAATGAACATAATGTGTTGGTAGTCCCAAATGCTGGCATGCCTGAAAATGATGGTGGTCAAGCAGTTTACAAAATGACTCCTGAAAAAATGAGTGATGCATTAGATGATTTTCTTAATGAATACAAAAAAGTCAGAATAATTGGGGGTTGTTGTGGTACTAATCCTGAACACATCAAGGCACTAAGAAAAGTAATTAACGAAAAAGCTAATTCTTTCAAGGGTTAAGTTTTTACAAAAATGGATGTGATTTTACATATTGACAATTCCTAGAGTAAGTTCTGCATTGAAAGCAGTTGATCTAAAACAAATCCCTGCACCTTTGATTATTGGAGAACGAATCAACACCCAAGGTTCTCGTAAAGCAAAGAAGCTAGTTCTTGATGATGATTTTGATGGTCTAGTTGATTTGGGAAGACTTCAAGTTGAAGATGGTGCTCATTGTCTAGATGTCTGTGTTGCCACAACTGAACGTGCAGATGAACGTGAATTCATGTTGAATTTAGTTAAACGACTAAGCTTAGAAATTGATGCTCCTCTTGTAATTGATTCAACAGATCCAGAAGTGATTGAAGCATCTGTAATCCAAATTCCTGGAAGACCTATTATCAATTCGATAAATCTTGAAGGCGATGGAAGTCGATTTAAAAAATTAGCTCCATTAATGGCAAAGTATGGTTTACCTGCAGTTGCTTTATGCATTGGTCCAGAAGGTATGGCAAAAACACCTCAGCAAAAAGTCGACACTGCAGAATTGCTTTATGAAACAGGAAAAAAATATGGATTAAAAATTGAACAATTCATTTTTGATGTACTTACATTTACTTTGGCAACTGGTGAGGATGAATTTCTTGATGCAGGACAAAATACTCTTGAAGGAATTCGACTAGTTAAAGAAAAATTCCCTAATTCCTTTACTACTTTAGGTTTAAGCAACATTAGTTTTGGTTTAGCACCTTATGCTAGAAAAATTTTAAATTCTGTATTTTTGTACCATGCTGTTAAATCTGGTCTTGACACTGCAATTGTTAATGCAAAAGAAATCGTCCCCTATGGTGAAATTGATGAGAAAGAGAAAAAACTTGCAGAAGATCTAATTTTTAATGTTAATTCAAATGCCCTTTCTAATTTGATTACTTATTTTGAAAATGCAGGACCTCAAAATAACAACACTACAAAAAAAATAGATGTTGATCCTTTGTGGCCTGCTGGAAAACGAGCCCATTTTAGAATTGTAAATAGATTAAAAGATGGAATTCAAAATGATGTTGTTTCTGCAATTGCAGAAAAACTTGGAAATAATGAAAGTATCAGTGAACTTGAAGAAGGTGTTTTATCTCTTAATTTATCAAAAGATGTCACTCATGAAAGTGCAATAAAAACACTCAATGAGGATTTACTTCCTGCAATGAAGGAGGTCGGAGACAAGTTTGGCTCGGGTGAATTAATTCTTCCATTTGTTCTCAAATCTGCTGAATGTATGAAGGCAGCAGTTGGAGAATTGGAGAAATATTTAGTCAAAGATGAAGGAACAAGCAAAGGTGTACTTGTTTTAGGTACTGTCTATGGAGATGTACATGACATTGGTAAAAATCTTGTAAAAACGATTTTTCAAAATAATGGATACACTGTACATGATTTAGGAAAACAAGTTCCATTACAAAAATTCCTTGAAAAAATTGATGAGGTAAAACCTGATGCAGTTGGATTATCTGCATTACTTGTATCTACTTCAAAACAAATGAAATTCTTTGTTGAACATGCAAGAAAAAATAATTTAACTATTCCACTTCTTTGTGGTGGTGCTGCCATTAACAGTAATTACATTAACAGAATTGCAAAAGAAGATGGAATTTATGAGCCTGGTGTGTTTTATTGTAATACCATGTTTGAAGGTCTCAAAATAATGGATGCGTTAATCTCTGATGAAAAACCTCATCTTTTAACTGATTGGAAAGAAAAATTACAAAACTGGAAAGATAAATCTACTGATATTGTAGATGCTAACCCTCTTCCCAAAAGTGACATCAAACCTATTGCCCCTCCTACAGCTAAAATAATCGGAGAACCAATTCGATTAAAATTAGATCAAATTAATATGGATGAAGTTTGGTCTATGATTGACAAAAAATCTCTTTTCAAACTATCTTGGGGATTAAGAGGTAAGGCCGGTTCTGAATCTGAAGATGAACATGAGCAATTGTTAACTGAATGGAAGATTCGAATAATTCGAGAAAAATTATTTGAACCTGAAATTGTTTATGGATTCTTTAGATGTCACAATTATGACGGAAAATTACTAGTAGAAAATATTTCTGGTGATGATGTTGAATTGGAATTTCCACGTTCTACAAAATCTGAACATTTGTGTTTGACCGATTATTTTGGTGAAAATGATATTGTTGCATTTCAATCTGTAACTGTTGGAAATAAAGTTGCAGAAATAATCGAACAATGGAATTCTGAAGACAAGTATACTGATGCTTATTATCTACATGGATTAGCAGTTGAAGTTGCTGAAGCATTAGCTCAATGGACTAATCAAAAAATTAAATCCGAACTAAATATACAGCAAGGCGGCCTTCGTTACAGTTGGGGGTTTCCTAGTTGCCCTGATGTATCTCAACACCATCTGGTTTGGAAACTTTTGCATCCTGAAAAATCTGGCATGACGTTGACTGAATCTGGTCAGATAATTCCAGAACAATCAACTGCTGCAATTGTTGTTCATCATCCTGAAGCGAAATACTTTGTTCTTTAACTAATTGATTTTTCCAAAAATTCACTTAATCCATTAAAATCGTTAGGCGATGTAATCAATACATCCCCTGTAACACTATGTATTTTTTTCACAAATTCTTCAAATGTTTGACTATATGATGTCAAATCCAACTGCAGAAATTTTGCAGATTTCTCATTTTTTCCTGAAGGAAACAAAATGATTGGAATAATTGTAAATCCTTCAAGATTATCTGATAAATTTTGAGCTTGTTCTATATTCTGAATTACTTGTGTCATGAATCCTTTGGGTTTTGCTTGTAGTTTTTTTTCTATTTTAGAAAAATTTGGTTTATTTGATATCGAAAGATACAAGTCAATTTTTGAGTCTATCCCTCTTTTTCTTAATTCTTGTACTACTTGACTTGGAATTTGACCTGTGTCTTCTTTACCTGTTTGTGATGGATCTCCCATTAAAATTAAAATTCCTGAAAACCCTATTTTGATACATTCTTCTACAAACGAACAAATTTCTTTTTCTGTTTTGTCTCTAACTCTTAGGCTTACTGTAATTGGAAAATTTGGAATTTCTTTTTTAATGATTTTTCCAATCTCAATTGGAGATACTCTTTGAAATCCTAACACATTTTCAGTTAAATGTATTGCATCACATTTTTTTGAAATCTCTTTTATTCTATCAATAAATTTTATAATTGATTCCTCTGTATTTACATCTGGTAAAATTTTTGGAGGATTTGCTTCATACCTGATTGTCATATTTTCATTTCTTGTAACCTTGGTTAAAACCTTTGAATACCAAAACAGACGTGTAAAAGTAGGAAAATGAAATGAATCTGTTTGAATTAAAATCAAGATTATCCAATGATGTGATTTTTGAAACACCCATTGATGGAAAATTTAGGCTAGCTTCCATTCTTGTAATAATTTACGGAGATACTCCCAACCTTTTAATGACAAAAAAACCAAAACATTTGAAAATACATGCTGGTGAAATTTCATTTCCTGGTGGAAAATTTGATAATGATTCTGATTTTTTAGAAACTGCATTACGTGAGACATATGAGGAGATAGGATTAACTATTACTAGGGAACAAGTGATTGGCAAACTAGATCCGGTAATTACTTTGAATTCTGGTTTTTTGATATTCCCATTTGTTACTGTTCTTGATACAATTCCAACACTTTTGGCAAATGCTGAAGTTGAAAAAATTTTACATATTCCTTTGAAGGCATTTTTACAAACAATTGCAAGAGATCCTGATCCTGAGCATAATAAAATCCAAGAAATGTTCACATTTGAGTATCAAAATCAAATTGTTTGGGGTGCTTCTGCTAGAATCTTAAAACAGATTCATGATTGCGTAAAATCCTGAGATTCATTTAAAAAGAGCTCTTCGTGCCTGAAAACTTATGGCTGCTCGCAAGTCCTCACCACGAAAGATTCGTTTGTTAAAGAAAACAAAACAGACTTCGCCTGTGCCAGCTTGGATTATCCTCAAAACAAAAAGAGGTGTCAGAACAAATCCTAAACGTAGGGCTTGGAGATCAACTGATGTGGAGGTAGGATAGATGTCTCAAGAATTAGAACGAGTTTATACAATTCCTTTAGGCAAAGTAAAACTTTCACAATCTCAACATAGAGCAGTTAGAGCAATTAACATGATTAAAGAATTTGCTCGTCATCATATGAAAGTTGAAGAAATAAAAATTGAAGAAGAATTATCTCAACAAATTTGGTCAAAAGGTATTAGAAATCCTCCACGAAAAATTAGAGTTAGAATGAGTAAAACTGATGAAGGTTATGTTCTTGTGTCTCCATACAATGAAGATACAGATACTGTAGTAACTCCTGAAAAAGAAACCAAAAAAATTGAAGATAAAGTAGAAGAGCCAACTAAAGAAACAAAAACAGAAGAGCCAGCTAAAGAAACAAAAACAGAAGAGCCAGCTAAAGAAACAAAAACAGAAGAGCCAGCTAAAGAAACAAAAACAGAAGAGCCAGCTAAAGAAACAAAAACAGAATAACTAAGTTTACATTTTAAAAATTTAATTTTAAAAAATTATTTTATTCTAGTTGATACAAATCTAATTTACAATCAATACTGCAATCAGGTGTTGACCAATCAAGTGTATTTTCTTGTGGAATCATTCCTAGAGGGTCATACTTGTCAAATTTAGTCATTCCTTGAATTGATGACAACATTACTACTTTTGATTCCTCAGCAATTGTCATATCAATTTGTGAATTACTTTCATTGATGATCCCATTAGTTAGATTTGTAATTGAGTTTAATACTCCTATTGGAATATCGCTTCCTCCTACAACATACAACATTGAACGTTTAATTGCATTTGGTGGTGCGTTATCATAAAGCATTTTTAGTGAATCTCTAAGTGAATCTTCAATATCTTGACCTTCTTTACCTGTTGAAAGAATACTTGTTTCAGTTGATACTTCAGATGATTCTAATGATTTGATAACGTGCATTATTGCTGAATTTGCAATATTGTAACATGATTTTGGAGTTAAATCTGGATTACTATCTAACAATGAGTCATTATCTAACACAATGGTGCATTTTGAATTTTCTCTAATTCTCTTCAAGGACACTCCTGAATTGAAAATTCTGTCTTTTTCATATTTGAAAGGCATGATGGCAAATGAAATTAATCCTTTATCTGCTTCTTTACATATCTCAGAAACTATTGGTGCCATTGCCGCTCCTGCTTTTCCTGCAAGATTGCTCATCATTATAATTGTAGAATACTTTGAAATTTTTGATTTAATTTCATCAAATTCTTTGTATGTTGAACCTCTGATCAATTGAACAGATGGATTGATGATTGATTCAGTTGAAATATGAATAGAAGAATTATTTGATGAAAAATCTTTTTGATCATTACTAATTAGTAAATAATCTGAATTGAGTGTATCTTTGGCTTTGATTGCTAACTTTGAGCCTGCTCCTCCTAAGCCTATGACTAAAATTGGTTCTTTGACTTGATAACTCATTTCTGATCTTGTTTTATGATTTAGATAAAAAACCTTCTTACGTTTTTTTAATCAAATTCTAGATCTAAAAAATTTAGCTTGCGATCTTTCCAAGTAGTGTATTTACTGCTACATCAGTAATCTTAACTGTATGATACTGACCAATACTCACATCATCTTGAACAAAAATAGGTTTGTATGCGTAATTTCTCCCTTTGATTCCCTCATCTGTTTTTTCATCAAACAAAACTTTTCCTTTCCAACCGATCCACTTTTTGTTGTTCTCTATTGATATTTTGTTGATCTGTTCAAAAATTATCTTACTTCTTCTTTTAACTTCTGCAACATCAATTTGTTTCATCTCTGCTGCATCAGTTCCTGGTCTAGAACTATATTTTGACAAATTTACTACATCTGGTTTGACATCATTTAGCAAATCAATTGTTTTTTGAAAGTCATCCTCAGTTTCTGTAGGGAATCCTACTATGATATCAGTTGAAATTGTAAATCTATCAAATTCACTATTTACTTTTTTTATAATATTTCTGAACGTTTCAGATGTGTGGCCTCTCTTCATATCATTTAGTACTTTATCACTTCCACATTGTACTGGAATGTGAAGAAATTTGAAGACTTTGTCATTATGAAAAGATTTTATCAAATTCTCTTTTATTCTTGGCATATACATTGGATTCATCATTCCTACTCTAATCATAAAATCCCCTGGAATTTCTGAAACTGAATTTACTAATGTTGGTAAGTCAGTACCAATATCAAATCCATAACACCCATTATCTGTAGATGTTAACCACACTTCTTTACACCCTTCTTTAATTTCAGTTTGAACTTGCCTTACAATATCGCCTAATCTGTAACTTGTAAGATCACCTTTTGATAATTTCGTTTGACAAAATGTACATTCACTCATACATCCACTTGCAATTTCTACAATTCCTACTACTGGATTAAGTCTAACTTTTGGAAGTCCAACTTTTGATAGATCCGTATCGTCTAACGCAATTTGTTTTTCACCTTTTAATGTGGAGTCAATTATTTGAAGTGTCTTTCCAAGTGAATTAGGACCAAGTAAACTTGCATTTTCTGTAAATTTTTCTACTGTAACTTGTTCTGCTTTTGGTAGGCATCCTGCAACAACAAGTGGTTTTGATTTTAATGATTTTATTCTGTGAATCATTTTGTTTGCAGTAGCATCTTTAACTGAACATGTCACAACAATGTTCAAATCTGATTCTTCAGAATTTTCAACCAATGTATGGCCCCCGTTTAAAACTAATCCTGATATCATTTCTCCATCTGCAAAACTTGCAGAGCATCCGTAAGATTCTACAAAAATCTTTGCCATTATTTATCCAAATAATGAATCGATTTCTTTGTTACTCATTAATTTCTTGGACACTACCAATTCTCTGATTGTTTTCCCTGTTTTTAATGACTCTTTGAATAATTGTGCTGATTTTAGATATCCTATTTTTGGAGTCAGCAATGTAACTATGACTGGGCTATTTTCTATATCTGCACGTAATTTGTCTTTATTTGCAGTAAGGCCATCGATTAGATTTGCAGAAAAAATTGGTAAGAAATTTTTGAGCATATCTGTTGACTCTAACATGCATTTTAACATCCCCGGTAACATTACGTTTAACTCAAACTGTCCACTTTGTGCTGCATAAGATACTGCAGTATCATTTCCAATCACATTAAAACAAATCATATTCATACATTCAGCTAATGATGGATTTACTTTTCCTGGCATAATTGATGAACCTGCATGTACTGCTGGAATTCCTAATTCTGCCAACCCTGCAATAGGACCTGATGCCATTAATCTAATATCATTTGATAATTTGCCAATTTCTAATACCAAGTTTCGTAATGCACTTGACGCATTTACAACTGCAAATTTACTTTGTAAACTATGTTGCATATCTTTTTCCGGTTTTAGTGAAAGTTTAGAAATTTTTCCAAGTTCTGAAATTGCAATTTTTCTATACCCTTTTGGTGTGTTTGCCCCAGAACCTACTGCAGTTCCTCCAAGTGCAACATTTTGTAATTCTTTTTGTGATGAAACAATCTCATTTCGTGCTTTACTGATTGATGTCACATAAGCTGCAAATTCACTTCCAAGTGTTACTGGTAATGCATCCATTAGATGTGTTCTACCAATTTTTTTAAATGATGAGAATTGTTTTGTTTTTTTAGATAATGATTTTATTAAAATGTCAATTGCAGGAATTGTTTCTTTGAGGTTCATCAAAATTGCAACATGCATGGCTGTTGGATAGGTATCATTACTTGACTGTGACATGTTGACATGATCATTTGGATGTAAGAATTGATGCTGTCCTTTCTTTTTATGGAGAACTTCTAATGCAACATTTGCAATTACCTCATTTGAATTCATATTAAATGCAGTACCAGCTCCTGAGTTTATCATATCTACTACGAATTGATCTACATGTTTTCCTGACAGAATTTTATCACATGCAGAAACTATTGCTTTTCCACGTTTTGAATCGATAGCCTTAGTTTTCATATTTGCAATAGCTGCAGATCGCTTAATCATCACAAAAGATTTTATCAAATTTTCATGGCTTTTGTTTCCTGTAACATGATATTGTTTAATTGCTCTTCCTGTAAATGCCCCATAGTATGCATCTGCTGGAATTTTAACTTTACCTAGAGAATCTTCATCAATTCTAAATTTCATATGTGAATTGATGTCTTTGTCCCTATTCATTCTTTTCAGTATGGTGAGATCTGGCTTAAACATTATATAATAAAGAAAATTCATCTAATTCATGAATAAGCGTATGAGTATGCTCTTTACAGTTGCAGCAGTAGCTGTAATGGGAGCAACCTTATTCGGAAGCACATACACACAAACCCAGATTGCTGGACAATCAGTTGATATTGCAGAAATGGATGTCAATGTAATTGAACAAATCCATCAAATGGGCGGTTTACAACTTGTAATGCCTCAAGCATTTGCAGAAACTGATTGTGGTGCATTAGCAGATACTGGACGCAACGTAGTTGAGTTCAATCTCACTGGTGAAAGTGTCGAACTTCCAATCATGGGAGGAAAAACCTTCAACGCCATGACTTTTAGTGGACAAGTCCCAGGACCAACACTTAGAGTTACACAAGGTGACGTTGTACAAATGACACTAACAATTCCAGAGGATGAAGTTACTGGTCACGGTAACGACATGCACGCATCACAAATTACAGCATTAGCATTTGATGCAGTTAATCCTGGAGAGACTAGCCAATACTGTTACATCGCAGAATCTGCTGGTGTATTCAAATACCATTGCTCTGGTGTCCACTTAGTTGGTATGGACCAACACGTATTTTCCGGCATGTACGGAATTGCAATTGTTGATCCTGCAAACGGATACAAGAAATTAATGGTAGAGAAGACCAGTGGTAGCGGTGAACTCGACAGAGTATTCTACGATGCAGACGCATTAGAGTTCCAACTTCAGTTCAACCAATTGTATCTTAACGACGATGGCAATTATGATGCAGGAGCAATGTTCAAACATCATAACTCTGCAACAGTAGTTAACGGTATCCAATTTGGTTATGTACCAAACATGGCACACAACTTGCTTATCAAAGGTGATACAAACAAAAACATCTTTGTTGCACAACCATGGAATGGTCTTGAACTAGAACATATGCAATCACAACTTATGTATGTTGAAAATGATCAACACGTAAGACTCTTTATTGAAAACCATGGTAACGAACCATTATACTTCCACATTGTTGGAGAAATTTTGGATAGAGTTGTCCAAGGCAATAGAGTACAATCCGGAGCAACTGAAACATGGTTACTCGGAGGTTCACAAAACATGATTGCAGATTTGGTATTTGACGAACCAGGAGTTTATGCTCTTGTAAACCATGACTATGCAGCAATTTATACTGGCGGTATTGGTCTATTTGTTGCAGGTGACCCATTCAACTTAAACCCAGTTTTCGTTGATGCAGAAGTCATTCCTGAACCCGTAGCATCATATGCATATGTCCTAGGTAATCCTAGTGACGCTGTCCCACCAATGGGAGCAAACAGTATTGCACACCCAGCAATAAACATACATGGTCTATACACTGATGATGTCGTTTCTGAATTGAAAGCAGAAGGTGCAATTCCTCTATGGGAAGTAATTCCTGTAGTAGCTGAAAAGATCTTAGGCTAATCAATCTTCATTTTTCATTTTTTTGTTTTTTTAATGAATTATATTCTGCACATTTTTTTATTAATACATGAGTTTTGAAGATTCAGTTTTAATTTGTGATGAAGTAGATCCGATTTTGAATAAAATTTTAGAAGATAATGGCCTGAAGGTTTCTTATGAACCTACAATCACTCCTGAAGAAATTTTAGAAAAAATTTCGAGTTTCAATATAGTTATTGTTAGAAGTAGAACTACCATTACTAAGGAAATAATTGAAAAAGCTGATAATTGTAAAATAATTGCACGAGTTGGAGTAGGGCTAGATAATGTTGATCAAGAAGCTGCAAAAACAAAAAACATTCGTGTAATTAATGCCGTAGAAGGTGCAATGAATGCAGTAGCTGAATTAGTTTTAGGTTTAATGCTATCTCTAGCAAGACAAACAACACGTGGTGATAGAGCAATTAGAAATGAACAATGGCTCAAAAAAGAACTAAAGGGTACTGAATTAAGAGGAAAATATCTTGGAATTATAGGGTTAGGAAATATTGGAAAGAGATTGGGAAGACTTGCACATGCACTTAACATGAATATTATTGGTTATGATGTCGTTCCAATAGATGAAGAATTCTCAAAAGAAGTAGGATTAATGAAAGCTGATTTGAATACTCTTTTACAAAGTTCTGATTATATATCAATACATGTTCCATTGTTGGATTCAACGTATCATCTTTTAGATGCACAAAAAATGTCTACGATGAAAAATACTGCTAAGATTATCAATACTTCACGAGGTGGTGTAGTTGATGAAGATGCATTGTATGATGCATTAAAATCTGGAACATTAGGTGGTGCGGCTTTAGATGTATTTGAAAAAGAACCTGCAATTGGAACCAAACTTGCAGAATTAGATAATGTTATTTTGACACCTCATATTGGTGCTCAAACAAAAGAGGCTCAATCTCTAGCTGCTAACGTGATTGCTGAGAAAATCATTCAGATACTTCGTGGTGTCATCTAAATTAACAAATATTTGCTGCCTGAATTTTAAAGATAATTAAAAAATTTGACACATACGTGATTAATTATCGTCTCTTTGTTTTTAACACCCTTTTTGAGGAAATCTAACATGTCAAATGAATTTGTAATGAATAAAATTCATGATAAAAAACTTAATCATTTTCCTAATGTTAATACGCTATTGAAAATTTCTCTAGGTTTGATCTTTTTAACAGTACTTTCATCTACTCTTGTATATGCTGAAACATTTTCTGTAGATATTAATGGTACTTCTTTTGATGTGGATTATACTGCAACTGGACTATCTATTTCAAATGTGGAATTGGATTTGGATTTTATTTCAATGATAATTTCTGTTGATGTTACTGATTCTCCTGGAATCTTAAATATCACTTTGGATAGAACCTTTTTTGATTCTACTTTTAATGGTGAGGATGATGACTTTATTGTTTTAGCTGATGGCGATGAACCAAACTCCACTGAGACTTTAACAACTTTACAAAGTAGAACTCTAAGTGTTGAACTACCTTCTGGAACTGAGGAGGTAGAAATTATTGGCTCTTCTTTTAATAATTTAGTCTCTGAACCAACAGTTGAACCAACAGTTGAACCAACAGTTGAACCAACAGTTGAACCAACAGTTGAACCAACAGTTGAACCAACAGTTGAACCAACAGTTGAACCA
>JAANXA010000031.1 GCA_018263505.1 Candidatus Nitrosopumilus sp. | reverse complement strand
GTATTAATTTTGATAATGAATTGATTTGGATCAAGTCTAACTGTTCCTCCATTAAATTCAAAATCAAATGTCATGAAAATATGTTGAGTCTCTGCCATTTCTTCAGATTTGAATTTTCCTTCTTCAATTGTTGAAGAATATGGATAGATAATTGTTGGATTTATTGTAAATGAACCTAAATGTTCTGATTGGTAAAATGATTTCACTTCAAATTTCTGAAAATTCATCCAAAATGGTATTGTGTTACAAAATTCCATCTCTCCACCATTTAACATTGCAAAGAATGAAAACTCACCGGGACTATCCCATCTGTATTCTAATTGTTGTGCCCCAACAACACTTGATACAGAATATGCAATTGGAATTATTATTATGATGATTGCAATTAGTGAAATAATAGAATGTCTGTTCATATCTCATTCATATTTTTTATGTCTGGTGATATGATGTTTTCATCTGCTAAATAATTGATAATTTGTGCAAATTCATTATCTGAAATTCCTCCTTGAATCCACCAATATGCTACATTTTTCACCCATTGTGGAATGCTAATTTGATGAATATTTTCACCATTAATTTCAAATGGAATAGAGATAAGTCTTGGATCTACATATTTTTGAAATGCATCAATAAGATATCCGTCTGATATATTGTCTGTTAACCATTCCACTAAAAATTTTGAAATCGTAGCTGGAATACAAATATTTTCTGAATCTACTAGCTCAAACTCTGCAGTAAATTCTGAATCTGCATATTTAACATCTACAAAATACTTCCCTAATTGAAATACTTCTTTTTCAAATGCCATTAATGATGGAACTGGATTAACTAAATTTTTTATTTCAATTGGAATTGCACTACTTCCTTTTCCTGTTTCATCTCTGATGTGAATAACTGCAGGCTCTCCTGTAACTTCTGAAACTTCGATGATGTAGAATAACCTCTCGCAATAAGTATAAGTTGTTTTTTCCATAGTTATTGTAACTGATGGTTCAGCATACACTGTTGGGAAAAACGTAAAACTTGTTGTTAACAAAACGGTAATTAGGAAAATATTTTTTCTCATAAATTTTTATAAAAAACACTACATAAAAATCTCAAATTATTTCTAGAAATCCTTTTTAACCACTTGGAACTATTATGATTGTCAAGTTTTCTGCGGAGACAAACTTTGAGTGTGTGGAGTGTGAAACCACTCTCAAAGCAATTTTTACTGTTTAACATTGCTCAGGCATGTTTTTTGATTTACAGTTATTAAAGGGGATTTTGTTATGCCCGATATGCCTAGTAATCAAGACAAAATATGGATCAGACTTTGGAAAGAAAATTCCCCCGATTTACGTGATCGTGTAGTTGGCTGGCGTAAACAAAACGCAATAACACGAATTGACAAGCCTAGTAGATTACAAAGGGCTAGAAGACTAGGTTACAAAGCAAAACAAGGCATCATTGTGGTTAGAATGAGAGTTGGAACTGGTGGTATGCGAAAACAAAGACCTACTGGTGGTAGAAGGCCAAAACATCTTGGTGTAACTAGAATTAAAGCCGATGATAGCATGAAAACTGTTGCAAATCGAAGAGTTCTTGAAAGATATCCAAATATGAAATTATTAGGTTCTTACTTTGTCTATAAAGATGGAAAACATTATTGGTTTGAAGTCATTTTGGCAGATCCTGATCATCCACGTATTGCACAAGATTCAGAATTAAATCGTAGAATTTCACAAACTGCATAAAATTGAAAATTATTTTACTTGTTTCTTTATTACTTGTTCTAATTATTTCACCTGCGTTTGGCCAATTGTCTGATTCAACTGGTCTTGTAAAGCGTTTAGATATTGAAGTGATTGGGCATACATTTGAAGTGGTAACTACTTCAAACTTTGATGTGGAAGATCACGAGTTTAATAAAGATGAGAAACGATTAACTCTTTTTGTATATAGTGGACTGGAAAATAATTTAGGTGAATTAATAATCCCAAATGAACTGTTAAGCGGAAATTTTACATTTTTTATCAATGATTTAGAATCAATTCAAACAGTAAAATCAAATGACACTATCTCTTTTGTCACATTAACTTTCAATGGAATTGGAAATAATAAAATCGATATTGTCGGAACTGATGTATTATTTGGTGTAGACAATATTTTTGAAACACAAGAAACAACAACTGAATCACCACAAGACAACGGTGGTGGTTGCCTCATAGCTACTGCAACATATGGTTCTGAAATGGCAACCCAGGTCCAACAGTTAAGAGAAATCAGAGACAACCAACTACTAAATACAGAATCTGGAAAATCATTTGTCAATTCGTTTAATGACGTGTACTATTCATTCTCACCAATTATAGCTGATTATGAAAGAGAAAATCCTGTATTTAGAGAAGCAGTAAAACTAGCTATCACTCCAATGATCTCAACTTTATCAATAATGTCTTATGCTGAATCTGATTCTGAAGTGGTATCATTAGGTATTGGTGTAATCTTACTAAACTTGGGAATGTATCTTGGAGTTCCCATAACTGTAGTTGTTGGGATTAAGAAAAGAAGATAATTTTTTACCAAACATCATCTACTTCATCAAGTACTTTGTATTCTTTCTTCTCTTCACGCTTCATCATCTTTAATCTAGAAATATCTCTATCAAAAAACAGATCAATTGTCCAATCTAGAAATACTCTAACTCTTTTATCAAGAGTTGGAATTTTGGAGAGATAGATATTTCTCCAAATTAACCATGCCCAAAATCCAGAAATATTCATGCCCAAAAATGTGGCAATGCCAGATCTTTTTCCAATGATTGCCATTTGACCCTTTGAATGATATTCAAATGATTCTTTTTCTAAATTTTTGATTGTTGCTTTCAAGTTTTTTGCAGCTGTTTTTGCTTGTGCTTCAGCAATTTGTGCAGTTGGAGGAAAAGGTCTTTTTGTTTCAGGATTTAAAAATAATGCACAATCTCCTATTGCAAAAACTCCTGGAAAACCTGGAACTTCCAAAAAATCATTAATCATAACTTTTCCTTTGTCAGTTTTGAACATTGATCTTTTGATTGTATTTACTGGAGTAATTCCTGCAGTCCAAATCAAAGTTTTAGTTCTGATTGCATTAGTCATAGATTCATCAATTGGATCTTTTGGGTTTTGATCTAAAGTTTTTGTTGTAACTTCATTTCCGTCAAAACTAGTTATTGCAGTTTTTAATTTAATTTCAATTCCTTTTTCTTTCATTTTTTCTTTTGCAAATTCTGCTAGTTTTTCATTAAAACCAGGAAGAATCATGGGTAATGCTTCAATCACAACAACTTTTAGATCTTCTTTATGAATTGTAGGATAATGTTTTCGTGCATCTAAAAGAAGATCCATTAATTCTCCTGCAGTCTCAATTCCTGCAAACCCTCCTCCTGCTACAACAAAATTAAGAAAACTTTTTCGAAGAATTGGATTTGTCTCATTTTCTGCTTGCTCAAGCATGTCAATTACTCTATTTCTTAAAACAACTGCATCGTTGAGTGTTTTCATTGTGTATGCATTTTTTTCAACATCTGCCATTCCAAAGAAGTTTGTTTCACTGCCAAGTGCTACAACAAGAAAATCATAATGAATAGAAATACTTCTTTTATCTCCTGTTCCCCATAAAGTAACTAATTTTCCATAAGGATCAATATTTTTGATTCTACCTTCATAAAATTTTGTTTTTTGACAAATAGTTCTAATTGGCAAAACAATATGTCTAGTTTCAATCATTCCAGATGCCACTTGTGGTAACATTGGAGTAAATAACAAAAAATTATCTTCACTTACCATAACTAATTCCACTTCAGAATCATCACCAAATTCTGATTCCAATTGTCTTGCACATTCTACTCCTGCAAACCCTCCTCCTAAAATTACAATTTTTTTCTTGTTTCTTGCCAACTATATTTTCTCATAAATGTGATAAATATATGCTATATACTAATAATTTCCTAAAATCTTAATTTCTTAAAATATCTGAGTGTAAAATTTCATATGCTCTAGATGCATCTCTTTCGTTTAAAATAATTACAATATTGTCTTGACTGAAAAATGCATTAACTAATTCAATACCATTAACATGTAGTACTTCAGCAACATATGAGACAACATCTGATTGATTTTGGGATTCAGGTATTGAAATTTTAATTTTTGCAAGACCTGTATTGAACATATTTTTTCTATTTGATATATTGTTGAAAATTTGTCTAACATCATCCATATCCTCAGCAAGAAATCTAAAAGAATCAGAAACTCTAAAAAATTCATAATTATTTCCTATTTTAGAAAATTCATCAAAAATCGTTATTGGATCTAATCCATTTGAATCTTTTATTGAAAATTTGATATCCATTATTCCATCAGTTAAAGCTAATCGAGCATTTTTTAAAACTGATTCTTCTTTTACCTCTCCTTTATTTTCAAATGTATCTGCAAATCGTTTGATTGCAACTACAATCGTATTAAGATTTACAGAATTCCCTAAAATTTTTTCAATCTCTGGTTGAATTTTTACTGCTAATGCTGTATAGTTTATCAAATCCATTTTCATGCAATCATAAACTGAACGATTTCTTGTGATGAGTTCTCTTACAACTTCTGGAACTGACATACTAGAAACTCTCATAAAATTTATTAAAAATTGTCAGTTATAATAGTATTATGTAATAAATAATACATTGACCCATAATATTTATATTATGTAATAGATATTACATTAGATAGATGAATATGACAATGTTCTTTGATAGTGAAATTGATAGAATCCTCAAAAAAATGTCTGGATCTTTTTTTGATGTAGATGATGTTTTTGAAGGATTCAAAGGCAATTCCAATTCTAGTCCACTTTTTTATGGTTGTACAATGACTGTTGGACCAGATGGAAAACCTTCTGTACAGGAATATGGAAACGTAAAGCCAGAACGTCTTTCTGTTTCTGATACAAGAGAAGCAATTGTTGATACAATTGTTGATGAAAAAGAAAAGGTAGTAAAACTCATAGCTGAAATGCCAGGAGTTGAAAAAACTGATGTCAAAATTTTAGTTGACAAAAACACAGTAGATATTTCTGCAGAACATAGTGAAAAAAAATATCATACAAAAGTTCCATTAAAACATAAAGTTGATGAGAACTCTGCAAAAGCTACTTACAAAAATGGAATTTTACAACTTGTTTTCAAACTTGTTGTAGAAAAACAGACTGGTAAAAAGGTGGAGGTTGAATAAACCCCTCATTTTTTTTGAGGCAATAATATGAATAAAATTATTTCAAAAATAGATGAAGTTCCGCAACAACATGTTGGAAAAGGGAGAGCTATAATTGATCCTAAAATAATTGAGGATCAAAAATGGAATAGTGGTCAAATTTTAGAATTGACTTATAACAAAAAAACACATGTAAAACTTTGGCCTGGAAATCCTGAAGAATATGGATCAGGAGTTATCAAAATAGATGGTATTACTAGACAAAATATAGGTGCAGGAATAGGTGATAAAATATCTATTAAATCAGTTGAAGCAGTAAATGCTGAACAAATTACATTATCTCCAACTGAAAAAATTGCAGCTGAAGGATTACAAGAATACATGATTTACAACTATCTAAATCATGTATTTACAACTGGTGATTCAATTTCACTAAATACACAGATGGGAAGCAAAGTTCAATTTGTTATTACAAATACAAAACCATCAAGACCAGTAATTGTAACTGAAAATACAGTATTCAAACTTGGCTCTTTGACAAAAGCAATTGATTCTACTGTACCACGAATCACATATGATGAATTAGGAGGTCTCAAAAATGAAGTTCAAAAAATTCGTGAAATGGTTGAATTACCAATGAGACATCCAGAATTATTTGATAAAATAGGTGTAGATGCACCTAAAGGTGTCTTACTGTATGGTCCTCCAGGAACAGGTAAAACATTACTTGCAAAAGCTGTTGCAGGTGAAACTAATGCTAATTTCATCTCACTTAGTGGTCCTGAAATTATGGGAAAACATTATGGAGAAAGTGAAGAAAGAATAAGAGAAATTTTTACACAAGCTGAAGAAAATTCTCCAAGTATAATCTTCATTGACGAAATAGATTCTATTGCTCCAAAAAGAGATGAGGTTTCAGGTGAAGTAGAAAAAAGAATAGTCTCTCAACTATTAACATTGATGGATGGAATGAAATCTAGAGGAAAAGTTGTTGTAATTGCAGCAACTAATAGACCTGATTCAATTGATCCTGCACTTCGAAGACCTGGTAGATTTGATAGAGAAATTGAAATTGGAATTCCTGATGATGAAGGAAGATTAGATATTCTTTCAATTCACACACGTGGAATGCCAATTGATAAAAAAGTAGATCTTAAACAAATCTCAAAAACAACACATGGATTTGTAGGAGCTGATTTAGAAGTATTAGCTAAAGAAGCAGCCATGAGATCTCTTCGTAGAATTCTTCCAGAGATTGATCTTGATGAAGAAAAGATCTCTTCAGAGATTCTCCAAAAAATCCAAATCACAAGTGAAGATTTTAGAGATGCATTAAAAGAAGTTAGACCTAGTGCATTACGAGAAGTTCAAGTACAAATTCCGGAAATAACATGGGATGATATTGGTGGACTTGATGAATTAAAAGAAGAACTTCGTGAAGCAGTTGAATGGCCAATTAAACATAAAGAGGCATTTGATTATGTTGATGTCCAAACACCAAAAGGAATTTTACTTCATGGTCCACCTGGAACTGGTAAAACATTGATTGCAAAAGCACTTGCAAAAATGACAGAATCCAATTTCATTAGTATTAAGGGACCAGAATTACTTTCAAAATGGGTAGGTGAATCTGAGAAAGGTGTAAGAGAAATTTTCAGAAAAGCAAGACAAGCAGCACCATGTATAATATTCCTAGATGAAGTTGATGCACTTGTTCCTAGAAGAGGAAGTGGGGGTTCTGATTCACATGTTACAGAAAGTGTGGTGTCACAAATTCTAACTGAAATAGATGGACTTGAAGAATTGCATAACGTATTGATAATTGGTGCAACAAACCGATTAGATATAGTAGATGATGCATTACTAAGACCAGGAAGATTTGATAGAATTATCGAAGTATCAAATCCTGATTCCAAAGGAAGACAACACATCTTTAAAATTCACACAAAAAAGAAACCACTTGAAAGTAATGTAAATTTTGTAAAATTAGTAGAGATGACTGATGGTTTTAGTGGTGCAGAAATTGGTGCAATTGCAAATAGAGCTGCAATTACAGCTTTGAAGAGATATGTTGGTGGAACATCTCAAAATCTAAAAGAGATAAAAATTTCACAACAAGATCTAATTGATGCAATTGATAAGGTGAAACCTCGAAAAAAAGAGGCATCTATCATACATAATCCATGACATGGTCTAAATAGTAAAAGAGATGACACAAAATATGAAACTCTACCTTGATTTTAATCCATGTCAAGACTGTAATGAAATGATGGCAGAATTAAGTAGTCCTGAAATGTTATTTGCTGATCAAAAAACTAGAGCAGATGAATCTGCCAAATTTCTTAGACATTTAACATATAATCATAATGAAGTTGTACAGGCTGTAATGGAAGATCTACCAAAACAAAAGAAAGATCAAGAACCTGATTTTTATAAATAATTTGATATTTTAAATCTGAAAAAATATCAAAAATAGGATTTTTATAAAAATTATTTTCTAATCGATTCTAAAGAATGACCTTTATTTGTAATCATTTGAGTAACTGCCTCAATTGAATAATCTATTCCATGTTCTTCCTCAAAATGATTTCTCAATTTTTCAAGTTGTCCTACACTTTTTTCTTCATCTAAAATGAATTCACACTCAAATCCATAATCTTCGCATCTTAACTTTAACGTCATTTAATCTGAAAAAATATTGAGGTTATAAAAACTGTAGATTCAAATTTATTATTAGTAATTGATAGGAACAAATCAAATTTATCATGTTAATAGCACTAATAATGTTAGTTTGTAGAAATAATACAAATGAAAGGTCTAGAATTTATTTTCCTTGCTGCAGGTTCTGTTTTAGGAGCATTTCTAAGATACAAGGTTACTGAATCTCCATTACTTTTCAATACTTTACCAGTCAATGTATTGATAGTTAATGTAATTGGGGCATTTATTCTAGGTGCATTTGTAATTTTATCAGAACAATGGCATCTTGATGGAAGATATTCATTATTTGCAGCAGTTGGATTTTGTGGTTCCTTAACTACAATGTCATCATTTGCATTGGATTCTAGTAATCTTCTTGAAAATAATCATTATGGAGCACTTGTGGTAAATATTATTGCAAATATTGGGTTATCCATTATTGGATTAATAGGTGGAAAATCATTAATGAGTGCAATTATTTCTAATTAAATAGAATGGTATATTCATATCAAGTTATAAAATTCCAAACAATTTCATTTGTTCAGGGAACCAATTGGTCACAATCAACGACTACTGATAAGGGAGTTTTATACAAATCACTCAAAGATCCATTTTCAAAACTTATTGTACAAACAATAAGCGGTTCAAAAAAATTGTTTCGTGTACCAAAAGATAGAACAGTAATCGTCATTAATAATACAGTTCATTTTTTGGGAGAACTATCTTAATAATTCAAAAACTAGTAAATTTGATCTTTATATTTTTAAAGAAATATTTAAAATAAATTTCAAAATAATTTAATTCCCAAAATCTAATTTCGTGAATATCTAATTATTTGAGCTTGATACTTTTCTTTTC
Organism: Candidatus Nitrosopumilus sp.; assembly: GCA_018263505.1. Classification (GTDB taxonomy): domain Archaea; phylum Thermoproteota; class Nitrososphaeria; order Nitrososphaerales; family Nitrosopumilaceae; genus Nitrosopumilus. Next base: position 38,065 of record JAANXA010000031.1, on the reverse strand, counting down.
CTTTTCTACTTCTTGGAAGACACCTTAATTGTCTATTACAACAAGGACAAGAGATTCCTTCAAAATCTACAAACACTTCACAAAAATTACACCTTTTTTGTCCTGCAGCATATCTTCCAATTTCAGTAGGTTTGACAGCTTTGTAATTTTTACATCTACCTATACAATAAGTCATTAGAGATCAATTTAATATTCTAAAGATAAAACGTTTGATTGCACTGCACTCATTTTTCATATATCAAATGAAATTAAATTTATACAACTAATTTTACTCTTTAATTATTGACTGAATTAGAAAAAAAAGTATTTGGAAATATAATGACTCGAACAATAATTGGAGCTGATCCTCCTGAAAATCCTGATACTAAAAATCTCTTAGAAAAAGAATTAGAAGTATTACAAAAAGAATTAGAATCTAAATCAAAAGTAGATTTAGAAGAACTTTTAGAACAACAAAAAATCGCTGAAAAACACATCAATAGTAGACCTGGTGCAATGGCTTTAGCACAAAATAAAATTCAATTGTTTAACAAATACAATGAAAGGTATGTTCAAACAATTAAAGAAAAACTAAGTTCTTGATTTGTTGTTACTCGAAAATTAGATATTCATCAATCAACATTTTCAGATTTCTTTTTTACAAATCCCCCATCTAATAATTCATCAGATGGTCCTTCATTTATCAAATCTCCTTTGGAATCATCAGATTTCTTTTTTACAAATCCCCCTTCTACTGATTCTGGTGGTGGGATTTTCTTAGATTTTCCTAATCCAATTGTTGTAATAATTACTGATGATAAAATGATAAAAAATATTATTTCAGTATACGCCTCTGCGTTTGATAATCCCATTGTAACTGGATATGTTGCAAGTACTGCAGCTGCTAATCCTCTAGGAATCATTGAATTAGTAACAGCTCTATCCAATTTTGAAAATCTTTTTGTTAGTGTAATTTTTCCAACAAATGACCTTCCAAAATAAACAGCAACTGTAATTAAAATTCCAAATATGATATATTCTATTTTCCCAAAACTTGCCATTAACCCAACAAATACAAAGAAAAATGATCTTACCAAAAATGTTAATTGATTATGTGTTGGATCATCTGCTTCAATTCTTGGGAGCTTGAATCTTAAAATTCGTGCAAGATGATTTTTGTTTCCTAACATTAAACCAAATACAAGTGCAGTTAAAGCACCAGATTCACCAAATGAATTTGCTAAGAAAAATAAAACAAACAAAATTCCTAGTGTTAACATGTATGCATGTTGAGCATTTCCTAATTTTGTTGAGACATACATCCATGGAATTCCAACACCAAATCCAAGTACTAAACCAACAACAATTGCTCTTCCTAGTGTTTCTTCTAATGTTTGAAGATCAAAATGTCCTAAAAGTACAGCTTCAAATAAAATAAATGCAATAATTGTAGCCAAAATATCAGTTAAAGCAGACTCAAAACTTAACATCGATTTTGTTTCTTCTGAAATTTTGATGTTTCTGACTAAACCAAAAACAATAGCTGAACTACTTCCACCAACAATGGAACCTAACAGAATACTCTCCAACCACATCCATCCTAATGCATAATGAGTTGCAACCGAAATTATAACCACTGATAAAATAAAACCAAGAATTGCTAGAGTAAATGAAAAATGTGCAGTTTTAACAACATGTTTGATATCCAAATTCAATCCCCCATCAAACATAATAATTATCAAAGCAAGTGCTGCAAAATACGGAACAACTTGAATTACCGTCTCTGCTTGAATAATTCCTAAAACAGGCCCAATAATAACACCAAGAATCATTAAAAATGCTACATCTGGAATTCCAGTTTTTTTAAAGAAAGCTTCTCCTGCAACACCAAGAAAAATCACAACTCCTGCAGCTAATAATACTACATGAGCTGATGCAATTGGACCATCTTGAATAGATAATGCCTCGATAGAATTTTGCAAAACTAAAATTTTATCTAAAATTAAATTCAAATCAATATCAGATAATGGAATAATATCTTCAATTTGTCCTTTAACCAGATTTAAAATAGATAAAATTATCGGATTCAATGACTGGATATTATTTTATCTGGATAAAAGTTAAACTGGATTTATGTGCCAATTTAGCCCTGGTTCATTGATTTTTAGATACACATTAAATTAACCTCAATAATATTTTTCTTACTTGAATGCAACAGAATCATTACGTGAGGATCATAAACAAATTAGACGTTTAGATAAAGTAATCATTAAATGTTATACAGAACTTTATGCAGGAAAAAATATTCCATTATCTGATATAGATAAAATTACTTTAGTTATAGAGGAATTTTTAGATTCCATTCATTATTCAAAAGAAGAAGATTCCTATTTTCCTTGTGTAGCAAGTTATGATCATTTAAAAAAAGAAATCAAAGGTTTACTAATAGAACATGAATTTTCTAGAAGAATTGCACTCCAAATAAAAAAACATCTTAAAAGATGGAAAAATGGAGAAGATGCAAGAGAACCTGTTGCTAGATTCCTAAAAACTTATTCTATTTATTTAATGGATCATATGACTAAAGAAGAAAAATTTTTTGATGAAGCTGAATCTAAAGTACTTTCTAAAGAAGAAGAATTTGAAATGTTTGAACAATTTACATCATCAATGGTAACTTCAAAAAAAATAGAAGATTTGATTCACGAAATACAATATTTAGAAAATCAAACTTGGTTTCAAAACTAACGTAAGCTCTTTATGGGTTGTAAAGTTATTTTTATTCATGAAACCTTTCATTCTTTGGATGACTGGTCTTCCTTGTTCAGGTAAGACTACCATCGTAAAAGATTTGCAAAAAGATATTCCTAATCTTGCAATGCTTGATGGAGATGAACTAAGAGAATGGTTTTCTCCAAAAGATTTTTCAAAAGCAGGTCGTGATGAACACAACAAAAAAGTTGCTCATTTAGCCAAACTTTTGTTAAAACATGGTGTTCCAAGCGCTGTATCTCTAGTTTCTCCATATCTTGAAAATAGAGAAAATGCTAGAGAAATTGTTGATGCAGGAGATCAGTTTGCAGAATGCTATGTGAAATGTTCACTTGAAAAATGTGAGGAAAGAGATGTTAAAGGAATGTATGCTAAGGCTAGAAAAGGTGAAATCAAAGGATTTACAGGAATTGATGATCCTTATGAAGCACCAGAAAAAGCAGATTTAGTAATTGATACAGAACATGATTCACTTTCAGATAGTGCAAACAAAGTAAAGGAATTTCTTAAATCAAGAAACCTACTCTAATTTTTTAAATTCATCAACAATTGTTTGATGAATAATTTTATTTGTAACTAAAATCCCATTTTGATGAAAAACATTTTCATTATTATATGTAATATCATTTCCAAACATATCTGTCATTTTTCCTCCTGCTTCAGATATAACACAATAAGATGCAGCTGAATCCCATTCTTTCATTTTATTTGTAGTTGTGATGTATGCTTCAGCTTCTCCTGATGCAATTTTTCCAACTTTTAAAGAACTACCCACACTTGTAAAATTTTCAATTCCCAATTTTTTAATGAAATATTTTTCTTTGTCTGATAAATGATGCCTTGAACCTACTGTTTTACATTTTGGTAATTCTGATATTGTAGTCACTCTAATTTTTCTCCATTCATCATTTGAATATCTAAAAGCTCCACCATTTTTTTGTGCAACAAATAATGTTTTTTCAGTAGGCCAACCAATTACACCAAGAATTGGTTTTTTATTTTTTATTAATGCAATCATAATAGTAAATTCACCTGTTTTATCAATAAAATCAGAAGTACCATCTAATGGATCTACAATCCAAATTATTTCTTCTGATAATCTACTTTTATCATCGTTATCTTCTTCAGATAAAATTTTGTGTTTTGTTTGTGAAAGAATTTCTTTGATAATTTCATTACTTTTTAGATCTGCTTCTGTAATTGGAGAATCATCTTGTTTTGTGAATTCCTTAATTTCTCCTTGATAAATATCCAAAATTGCATTTCCTGCTTTTACTGTAGCATTAATCGCAATATCTAACTCTGGAAGTTTATCTAAAATAGGAATTTCTTTCAATTAAATTTCTCTATGTAGTTAATTCTGGTTTTAATGTCCATGCAACCCCAAGTACAATAAATGGAATAGACATTACTCCTATAATTGACAAAACCATGTTAAATTGTGATTCTGAAACTTGTGGATTGTTAATAATCCATGGTAGAGGTAATGAAATGATAATCCAAATTACTCCTAATAATATAATTAATTTAGCTTTGGCTTTTTTACTCCTCATAATTTTTTCACGATTAAGGTTGTATTAAATTCATATGAATTCATTTCAATGATTCCCCCCCATCAACGGCTAATACAGCACCAGTAATCCATGAAGCATCATCTGATGCAAAATACATTATAGCTTTGGCCACTTCTTCAGGTTGTCCAATTCTTCCAATTGGATGTTCATTATTCATGAATTCTTTATCTTTTTGAGTTTTTAAAAATGGTTTTGTCATATCTGTATCTACAACACCTGGACAAATACAATTCACTCTAATCCTATCTTTAGAATATTCAAGTGCCCAACATTTTGTTAAAACAATCAATGCAGCTTTAGAAGCAGAATATGCATCTGCATTAAATCCTTGATATGCTTTTAGTCCCGCGTCTGATGAAATATTTATTATCGAACCAGACGTTTTTTGTAAATAAGGGATTACTTCTCTAGTAAACCTAAATTGTCCGGTTAAATTAACGTCTAAAATTTCATTCCACTCTTCATCTTTAATCTCATGTAATTGTTTAATTTTTGGAAAAACTCCTGCATTATTTACAAGAATATCTATTCTTCCATATTTTTCAATAGTTTTACTTACAACATTTTTTACATCTTGTGTATTTCTAATATCACCCATTACTCCAATTGAATTAGAAATTTCCAATGTTGCCTTTTCTAATCGTTCTTTATTTTTTCCAGTAATTACCACTTTGGCTCCATTTTCTGATAAAATTTTTGCAGTAGCAAGACCAATTCCTCTACTCCCACCAGTAATTAACGCAATTTTTCCAGATAATTTCAATACATTTCACACAAAAATTCGTAATTTATAGATCGATTATAATTTTTTATTATAAAATATTTTAAAAAATTCGTAATATTTTCTAAAATTTAAATAAAAATATTAAATTGTTAAAGTTTTCACAAAAACTAATGCCAAACAATATAATTTCTATCTACTAATACTGTGTAATTGTATGTAATAACAAAGGTAATCACATACCAGAGAATTGATCATGAGAGAGAAATCTTTCAGTATTTTATAGTTTAAAGGTGATTACATCCTTAATTTCCTACAATGCTTACCGATACTGAACCCATCGTATTTCCGTTTGGATTAATTATAATCAAAATTTCTTGATTTTCTAAAATTGATAATGTATTATTTCCTTGATAATTCCAAGTAAAATATTCAGAAATTCCAGTTTGATGTTTAGTATTTTCAAGCTTAAAATTTTCAGATAAATCAAAGTTTTCTCCGTTTAAAGTTATGGATAAATTTTTAGGACTACTTCCATTTGGAACAAATCTAAAAGAATACTCACCTTTGTCAATATGAAATGTATTTGTATACACTCCATCTGAATATAACTCAGGATTTGCAAGTGTTACGTGAAATACAGTATTTTCTCCTTCTTTAGGTGTATCTGATGAAAAATTTATCACAAAAATTGCTATCGTAATTATAATGAGAACAACAAAAATTTTTTTATTCATAAAATGAAATTGTAATTTTGTTATTAAAATAAATTTTTAATCGGTTTAAAATTAAATATTAATAAACACAAATATTTTTTTGTAATATCTTGTTAATTTAATTGAACGTTCAGTAAAGCATTTTTCACATTTTAAATTAATTAGATTTTCTTAAAAATAGATTATGCCTAGTCTTCATGATAAATGGATTAAACAAACAAAACCAGGAATTTCTGATAAAATTAATGATACAATCAAGCCTAAAGGTGCTCTTAAACCAAGAGTTGAATCTGGAATAAAAAAATTACAATTACAAATTAAGAAATTAGATACATTACTTTCTAGTTTAAAAGAACGTGATGCAAAATTATTCCAAAGAATAGTTGATGCAACACAAAATCACGATACCCATACAAGCAAAGTTTTAGGAAATGAATTAGCTGAAGTTAGAAAAGTCACAAAAATAATGAGTAGTGCTAGAATTGCATTAGAACAAATTGAATTAAGATTAAGAACATTTAGTGATCTTGGAGATACTGTAGTAGCTATCATGCCAACAATGGGATTAATGAAAAATCTGAAATCATCTCTAGGAAAAGTTATGCCAGGTGCAGAACAAGAAATAGGACAGATGGCAGAAATGCTTGGTGGATTTATGACAGAAAGTTTTTCAGGTGATGCTGCATTTGGAATGGATGAAACTACCAATGCTGAATCTGAAAATATTCTTAAAGAAGCAGCAGCAGTAGCTGAAAGTTCTACAAACCAAATGTTTCCTTCTGTACCATCTAATAATCAAGAAACAACTACAAAATTTCTTTAATTCTAAATTTTTATCCTTCTATAGTATCTCTTGATTCCTTAACTTTTTTTATTCTACTTCCTTCTTCTTCAATAATTTTATCAACACCTGAAAGTTTTTCTCTTAAATTATTAATTATTTGACTAGCCTCATCAGCTTCTGTCTCAACTTGTTTTCTTTTATATGCTAATTCTTCTATTCCTTTATTTTCTTCATCAATATACTCACTAACCTTTTGAAGCTTTTCTTTAAGATTTTTAATATCTACTGATTCTTCTTCAATATCTTTTTCAAGTAAAGTTCTTTTTTCTTTAAGATTTTTAATCATTAATCCAACATAATCTATCGCATCTTCTAACTTTGCACGTTTTCCCATTAATTCTCCAATTCCAATTTGACTGGTGGATTCAATTACAGTTTCTACCTCTTTTTCAATAACAGAATTTTCTTCTCTTTTTTCTTCAACCATTTCCCCTTCATTTTTTTTGAATTTATCAAACATTTTATGATTATCTTAATTAAGTAAGAATAAAAAGTTACTATGAATCTCAAAACTGACCTTGTGAATGATTTTAGTCAATAATTTGTTAAAATAACTGATTTTTTACTAATTGTATTGGTATTTTGTTTGAACTTAATTTTTGTACCGATTTCAAATAATATCTTTTTTCATCCTACCCCGCATCAATTTTCATGATTTTTCCACTTTTTTTCTTATTGAAACACTGTTCCGCTAGATGTTCCGCTATGAAGTTTCAAAATATTCCTCATAAACTAGTCAATTCTATACTATGGCATGTCAAAACAACAATACAGGTCCGAAATGGGCATTATGGGTGATATCCTAAATGTTACTGCTGATGGTGGTCGTGATGGTATCATAGTATCTGCAATATCTCGAAAGGCTAATCTTTCTCACTATGCAGTATTAGACAAATGTGAGAAACTAGTAGACGCAGGCTTAGTAGATTCAATCAAAAATGATAGGAATAGAGTCTTTCAAATTACTGAAAAAGGACTACACTTCTTTCAAGAATTTAAGAGATTTCAAGGTCTAGTAGAGAGCATGAATCTAAGGTATTGATCCAAATGTTTCCTAATATCATACCAATTCATGGAAAAGAGTTTCTTGAAGAAGATGGAATGCTTTTTGTAAGGAATTATGGTATTCTTGATACAATGGTCAAAGTATCTCTTTTGGTAGTTAGTATAATTATTGTAGCTGTGATGATACCTATTCAACCCTCTTTTGGTTCACCTAGAACACTAGATCTTATTATTTATCCAGATGGCTCTGTTCACGTTTCTACACAAATTGATATTAATCCACTAGCAAATAATTATGAACTTAAATTATTTGGAAGTACAATTGATAATTTAGTAGCTGTAGATGAAAATGAATTTTTGCTTGACATTGATGTGATAGATGATTCTGCAATAATCACAACATTTGGATCATCTAAAATTTTTGTTGATTATGATACCCACGATTTAGTGTCTAAACAAAGTAAAGTATGGACATTTAATTTAGATTCTACATATGATTTTACATTACTTTTACCAAAAAATTCAGTAATTGTTGGAATGACAAATCTTCCTATTGATATGCAATTAATTAATGAACAAAACCAATTAACTTTACCCAGCGGTGAAACCGAAATCAATTATCTTTTTAGTGTATATAATATTCCTGAACCTATAGAACAAGTTGATATATCTCCAAATCTTGATTATGTATTTTACACTATTATAGGTGGAGTTACAACTATCATTGTTATAATAGTAGTAATTTTCAAAACAAAACAAAAAACTATAAAATCTATCCAAGAAACAAAATCAATTGATTATATACAAAAAAATAAAATTATTGATATTGAAACAATTTTTAAATTAAAACCTGATATCCGTGAAGATGATAAAGAAATAGTGAAATTTATTTCTAATAATGGAGGCCAAGTTTTTGAAAGTGAATTACGAAAAAAATTCTTACAACCTAGAACTACAATGTGGCGTGCAGTAAAAAGACTAGAACGTAATGGAATAATAGAAATTGAAAAGAAAGATCTGCAAAACCTGGTAAAATTACGAAAAAATATTGAGGAAAAAGAATGAATTCATCAGTATTTTTAACAATATTTGTACTAGTTTTTGGAATAACATCTACATCATTAGTTAGTGACGCATATGCACAAAATGATCCTGATATTTTATTACAAATTGCTACTCAAGCTGACAAACAAATTCAAAATCAATTAAATGAAATTTTTAATAATTCATCTCCTGTTGAAATTCAATTATTATATGATAAAGGTCATCAATCTGTAAAATCATTAAGGAATTCTTTACCTGATGATGTAAAACAAGCAAAAAAAGATTTCCTTACAGCTATGAAATCATTTAAAGAAATTTCTAAAATAATCTCAAAATCAACTTCAATGACAAAATCAACTAATACATCTGATGTAGATTTTTCAAGTCAGCTTGATAGGTTAGAAAAATATATCAAAACTTTAAAAATTATTTCTAAAAAACATGACACTAAAGTAGATTTTAGAGAAGTTAATGATTTAATTCAAGAAGTAAGAAATCAAATCAATCATGGTATTGGTAATCCTTCTGATACAATTGATCAGTTAAAACGTCTAATTACTTCTATTGAGAAAAATATTCGTGATTCTCCTTCACATGAAACATCAGATAGAATTAAACAATTTGTAAATAAACAACTAATTTCTATTGAGAAAAAATTAGATAAAGCATTAGAATCTGGTGCTACTAAAACCCAAATTGATAAAGCTCATGAATTAATAAAAGAAATTAGATATTTAATCTCAGAAAACCAGATTAATAATGCAAAAATAGTTTTTCATGAATTAAATAAATTGTTGAAAGATGTAGAACTTTCTGTTAATTAGATAACATAAGCTTCATATACATTTTCTAAGCAATTTGATCATTGGCATCTAAAGCAATCACAGTTGGGGTAGGAATTCCAATGATAGTAGTTGGCGCTTTAATGGCATGGCTATGGGCACCAGTTGAAGGAAATTTACAAAATCAAATAGAATTGGTTGGCAGCACTATTGGAATTTTAGGCGTAGTGTTCTTTATTTCAGGATTGTTCTATTCAAAAGAACCTGTAATGCATTAGAAACTCATTGAATAAATAATGAAAAAAATTAAGGTTATCACTTGAAAGTAAGATTATTTGAAATATTTACATCAGTTGAAGGAGAAGGAATTCTTTATGGAACAAAAACTCTTTTTGTTAGGTTAGCAGGATGTCCGTTTACTTGTTTTTATTGTGATACTAAAGAATCACTTCCACTTGATTCTGGAACAGAATATACAATAGAAAACGCAAATCAATTAATTGATTCTAATCTAAAAGAACAAACATACAAAGTAAATTTTACAGGAGGAGACCCTTTAATTCAACATCAAGCAGTTGCATTACTTGCAAAACATATTCAAGAGAAAAAAATTCCAACATATCTTGAATCATCATGTTTTGATATTGATAGATTTAATCACGTTTTACCATTTATTGATATTATTAAAATTGAATTTAAAACAAAGGATTCAAATTTTGTAGATTCTAATCACTATGAAAAATTTATTGATCATACTCTGAAATGCCTTGAGTCATCTGTAAAATCAAAGAAAACAACTTTTATCAAAATTGTAGTTAGCTCCAAAACAAAACCAAATGAATTTCAAGAACTTACAAACCAAATTTTCACTTTAATATCTAAAAATAATATTGATGGATTTATCATTCAACCAAGTTATGGTGTTTCAGAACCATCATTAGATCTTCTATTAGAATTATATGATATTGTATATCCTCATTACATAGATGTCAAAGTAGTTCCCCAACTACACAAATTCATAGGTGCACCTTAAATTAATATCAGCCTAAAAACCTGATTAGGTTCAAATACTAGAAAAATTCTGTCAATACATAACATGAATGAAGATCGTGTCAAAAAACTTGTAAGAGAATTAATCATAGAAGTAGGAGAAGATCCTACCCGTGAAGGCTTACGAGAAACTCCTGAAAGAATAGCAAATATGTATAAAGAAATTTTTAATGGATATGATTCAAATTCAGAACTTGCAGTTCAATTTTCAGAAGATTCTGATGTAGTAATTGCTCGTGATATTCAATTTTATTCAATGTGTGAACATCATATGTTGCCATTTTTTGGAAAAATTCACATTGCTTACTCACCAAATGGAAGAGTTTTTGGAATATCAAAATTAGTAAGACTGGTTGAAAAATATTCAAAAAGATTACAAATTCAAGAACGATTAACAAAAAATATTGCAGATGAATTATTCTCTCAAGGAGTAAAAGGTGTAGTAGTATTGGCAGATGCTGAACACTTATGCATGAAAATGCGTGGTGTTAGAAATGATGCAACTCTATCATCATCAGCATTTAGAGGAATTTATGAAAATAAGGATGAAAAACAAGGTATAATGACTCTAATTAGAAAACGAACATCAGATTCTTTTATCTAGAATATACTGAAAAATTAAATAATCAAAATTTTTGATAATTAACATGGGAGTACATCCAAATATTCACATTCCAAAAGAATCTTGGCCTCATTGGACATGGTATGCTATAGAATGTGTAATTGTTATTGCAGTTTCATTATTGATCTCTAGGGAAATTACTGATTCTATTGAAGGATTAATCCCTGAAGTACAAAATTATCTTTTCATAGGTAATATGGGAATTTTCTTTCTTGTTTGGTATATAGGGCTAAGACGAATAATTTTAACGAAATTTCTTCGTAATGGCTACTAAATTCATTTAAAGATATTTTGTTTTGTCTTTAATTCCTGCATTTGTAAATGCAAATTTTCTATTGTTACATGATTCACAAACTCCACAATGAAATTTTTTATTTGAATAACAACTCCATGTTTTAAAAATAGAATTTCCTAAAATCTTAATTCCTGATTTTAATAAATCACTTTTTGATAACTTTTCTCTATATGGTGACCAAATTTTAATACTCTTACGTAATTTTGAATTTATTCCATCAATTTCCCCTTGATTAAATGCAGATTCTAATTTTTTTGCAAATATTGGTCTGCAATCTGGATAATGCTTATCTCCTGTATGAGCACCATATGCTACAAGAGATGCATTAAGTGTATATGCCCATGCTGATGCTATTGATAGAAATACTGCATTTCTAATTGGAACTACAATTGAATATTCAAATTTATTAGGTATTTTCATTTTTTTACTTGTTAAAACATTAGAATCCCCATACAAATTTTTCATGAATCCAATATCAATAATTTTATGTTGTTTTAATCCTAATTTTTTTGAAAAAGATTTTGCAGCATCAATTTCCATACCTGCTTTTTGTCCATATGAAAATGTAATTCCATACAAATCATATTTTGATTTTAAAAATGAAGCTGCACAAACAGAATCTATTCCTCCACTAAAAACAATAACTGCTTTTTTCATAAATATTCATCTAAAATTTTTTATTTTATTAATTGCCCCATTACTTGGTTTACATATTATAGTTTGACATTTTGTATTTGCAGATGCAAACCCTTTAGTCATTGCTAAACTAATTTTGTTTAAATCTGAAGATTTTTTTGAAAATGCTATTACTGAAGGCCCTGCCCCACTAATTGTTACTCCTAATGCTCCTGCTTTAAGAGCATTTGATTTAACTTTCAAAAATCCTGGAATCATATGTTGTCGTGCAGGTTCTACAATGGAATCTTTTATTGATTTTCCAATTAATTCTGAATCTTTTTTCATAAATCCTGCTACAATTGTTGCAGCATTTGATAAATTCAAAATACTATCATTAAGATTTACTTTTTTTGGAATTACTCCTCTTGAAACTTTAGTTTTCTTTTTTGGAACCGTAATTTTTGGTACTGCAATACACATTCTCAAATTAGTTGGAGGTTTTATTCTAATCACATCCAATGGCTCAGTTTTAACAATTACAAATCCTCCTAAAACAGAAGCTGCAACATTATCATAGTGAATTGTTCCAGCACTTGCTTTTTCTCCACTACCTGCAAATTCTACCAAAGAATTCCCATCTAATTTTAGTTTAAATAATTTGTTAAATGCAACTGCAGCCGCCGCCGCAGAACCTGCACTACTACCCATTCCAAATCCTGCAGGAATACCCTTTTTCATTTTTATTTCAATACCGTGATTAATCTTAAATTTTTTCTTCATATTTTTTACAACTAAACCTGCTGTATTATTTTCTGGATTTGTAGGAACATCTCCATCTGTAATTATTGTGATTCCATTTTTTGTTTTAGTAAGTGTAATTTCATCAAAAAATGCATCTATTGCTAATCCAAATACATCAAATCCAGGGCCTAAATTTGCAGTTGATGATGGAGCCTTAACAGTAATGCTTGATACCATTAATCCTCTACCTCTTCACCTAAATTAAGAATTCTGCTTAATGCTCCCTCTAAAGTAATGTAACCATCACCAGTCACATTTGAAACTGGAATTAATCCTTGTGCAAATCCACTTAGATTTAATCCTCGTAAAATATTTGTGGTTAGTGTATAAGTATCTCCATCAGTTTCATTTGCAATAGCATTTTCTAAAGTATTCAAGTTAGTTGTCCATTGTAATATTTCTTTTAGTTTTTCTTTAATTATGTCTGTTTTAGTTAATACATTAATTGTTGGTAAGTTCAAACGTAATCTGATTGATGTAGCTAAAAGTGCAATTGAAACAAAATTTACTGGTGATGTAATTAATGATCCATCAAATAGAAAAATACTTGATTTATTTTCAGATGAAATATTTTCTACAATAAAACGTCCACTAGAACGATATGCAAATAATTCAATTTGACCAGGTGTATCTACAATTAGATAGTCAGGATTAACTGAATTCACCTCATTTTGAATATCATCTATTTTTGATGCAATCAAATCATTTGCCATTACTAATGCCCCATTAGGACCCAATTCATATTGCTGCATTATAGAAACATAATCAACATGATCTCTTACATCAATATCACAAGTATATGGAATTTTTTCTACACCAGGATCTAAATTTAAGACAGCTGCAAATGCACCATTTTTTGTATAATATTCATATAGTTTTGATGAAAGAAGTGATTTTCCTGAACCTGCTGTTCCCGAAACAAAAATTGTTTTCAACTCTATGATTGATTATTTGCTTGTATTTCAAACTATTTCAAAATAAATAATTAACAATTAAATCAATTTTCACGCCTGATTTTTTGAACTGTCTTATCAATGGAAAAATTATTTACTTAACTTTCATATTTGAATTCAAAAAAATTATTTTATGAATTGGAGATTGGTTGCAATACCTGTTACCATAATTCCAATTTTGATTATTGCAATTCAATTTGATATTAAAATTGATGATATCTTGGCAATTGGATTATTTCCATTTGTTGGAGCAATATGTGCAATGATGATTAAACTAGGTTTACAAGGAGTCAAATTTGCATATATAACAAAAAAATATCTAGGTAATCCTGACTCATTTTTTAAATTAGTAGGCGTTAGAGTAGGTAGTGAATTTATTAAATTTACAACTCCAATGTTTATTGGAGCAGAATTTGTTGTAATTTATTATTTAAAGAAAAAAGGAATAGAACTCTCTAAAGCTACATGGATTGCACTTGTTGATATTGTAACTGAGGTACTTGCAGCAGGTTTGTTATCTATGTTAGCAGGAATTATTGCATTATTGAATGGAGCATTTGTTGTAGGAATAGTTATTCTAGCTACGAGTATTTCTATAACATCTTTATGGATGGTTATGTTTTTCTTGTCTTCTAAACATACATTTCAAGTTCCAAATATTTTAGAAACTCTTGTAAAAAAATTAGGAAAAGAAAAAGGAACTAAAATTATCAATCAAACGAATTCTTGGATGGAAGAAACATGTACAATGATTAGAGAGAACATTCAAACCCCTGAAACTAAAAAAATATTTACAATTTCATTTTTGCTTTCACTTGTATCTTGGATATTTTATGGAATATCTTTTATGATTATTGCAATGGGAACTAGTTACATAATTAACATATTTGATTCAATAATGGCAGTAATGGGTGCAAACGCAATTGGAAATTTACCTATAACAATAGGAGGTTCTGGACTAGCAGAATTTGGAATTGTTGCATATCTTAATAATTTAAATCCATTTGACTTTTCAATCTCAAAAGATATAGTTGCATGGGATGCTGTAATTGGATGGAGAATTGCAACATATTATGTTCCAATTGTAGTTACATGGTTACTTTTAGTAAAATTAGCCTTGAGTAAAATATCAAAACCACAAGCAACATAGAAACCACTTTATTTTTGAATATTTTTTTCAATTCATGAATTTTAAAAATAAAGTTATTTTAATTACAGGTGCATCATCAGGAATTGGAAAACAGACTGCAATTGAATTTGCAAAAAGGGGGGCTAATCTAATTTTAGTTGCAAGAAGAAAAAATAAACTTGAATTAATTGCAAATGAATTAGAAAAATTCAATATTACGATTCTTGTATGCCAATGTGACGTTTCTGACAAAGTTCAAGTAAAAAACATGTCAAAAATTGTTTTAGAAAAATTTGGTACTATTGACATCTTAATAAATAATGCAGGTTTTGCGATTTATGGTTCTGTATTTGAACTTTCTATTGATGAAATTGAATCACAAATGAAAACCAATTATTTTGGAATGATTTACTGTATCAAAAATTTCCTTCCACATATGTTGAAGAAAAAATCTGGACATATTGTTAATGTTGCATCTGTTGCAGCTAGTTTTGGTTTACCTGGAATTACATCATACTGTGGTTCAAAATTTGCCATGTTAGGATTTTCAGAAGGATTAAAACATGAATTAAAAAATTCTGGAGTCGATATTACGGTTGTAAGTCCAATCATGGTTAAAACCAATTTTTTTGATCATTCATCTTTTGATAAAATGTCATCAAATTTTACATTTTCATTAAGTTCTAAAACTGTAGCAAAATCGATTTTGCAAGCTTCAAATTCTCCAAGATTAGAAATTATCGTTCCTTCTTTTTTACGTGGTGTAATTTGGTTGAAAAATACATTCCCTTATTTTATTAATCCAATTATGGGAAAATTATTCAAAAATTTATCTGATTCTAAAAATTCACATTAATTATTCTTCAACATCGTCATCTGTAGTATCATTAGAACCCACATCCATTAATTCTAAAGATTTTAACTCAAATTGATAAATTGCATTCATCACAATTTCTTTTTCTTTTTCTAAAAATTCTGATACTTTTTTACTTAATGGGGCTTTATGTTGTTCAAAAACAAATTCATACACTTCACCTTTTAACAAATCTTCAATTTTGATGTCTTTAATTACATCCATTGTTACAATATGTCGTCCATCTTCAAGTCCGTCATACAATTGAACATCTATTTTATTATCATCATAATAAAATTCTAGAATATATCCTGTCTTCTTTATTTCTACGGGTTTCTTGAATTTTGCATTCTGAATTTCATCAGTAACCCATTCTGGAATTTCATCTTTCTTTTTTACCATTGTAAATCTATTCTAATTTTCTACTTTTTCTTTTTTACTTTTTGACCACCATTCAAGATAATCATCGTGTTTATCATCACGTGTTCTTTCTTTTTGATTTAATTTGAATCTTATATCTGAAATTTCTTCTCTTGTAGCGTATAACCCACATCGTTTACAAATAAAATGTCGTCTATTTTTTTCATCCATTTTCATTGGAATATCAATCTCATCAAATAATTTGAATAAATCTTCTCTACCTCTTTCTTCCTCAGGTGTTTCTTCCTCATACTTTACTTGAATTTTCTTTTTCTCTCTTGCTGTACATTCAGGACAATTAGGCACTAAGATTCAACTTAATTTTTTCCATAAAAGCGTTCCCACATTCTTTATTGATCGATTTTATCTGACACGCGGATTTTTTCATCATCCCTTTCGGTCCGTTCGCCCATCGAAATCCCGCGTGCCAGATGAGCAAAATTATTAGAATAATGTTTTATCTCTTTTCTTCTAACATTTCAGCTGCAATTTTTGCTGAATTTTCTGCACCTATAGGGACAAAATTCTTCGAAAAATCTTTTAGATTATCTTCGAATTCATCATAATTTTCTTTAATATTTGAAATTGCATGTATTACCTGTTTTGTTTTTGTAACTAAAATTCCTAATTTCTTTTCTTCAGCCCATTTGATATTGTTTGTGTGTTCATCATAAATTGGTATTCCAATAATTGGTTTTGATTTTCCACCCATTATTTCACCCATTACTGTATGAGAACCATTTACAACTGCATATTTACATAAATCTAAAATTGAATTTTTTTCCTGTTCTGATAGAAATCCAATATCTATTTGTATCCAATCAATTTTTTTCTCAAAAGCATCTAAAATTGAATATTTTTTCCCATCTTTCCCTGTAACAGAATCGATACCTGATTCATTTCTTGCATGTGAAATAATTCTTTTTTCATTATTCATTTCATTTTGATGAAAAACTTCTTCATATCGTTGTCCAGTTCCATCATTAGTTGATTTGTTTCCTGTTCTCATCCAATAACCAAATTCATTATTTTTTACTAATTTTTCTAGAACTGTTTCATCTTTATTAGTGATTAAATTATTATTTGTAAAATGTCCAACATAAACAACTTTTCCTTCAGATTCTTTAATGAAATTTAGATTGTATTCACACATTGTATATGGTGGAGGAGAATCTGCAACAAGAATTTTTGAAGCTTTATTGATCTGCTTTGCAATAAAAATTAATGATGGATAAAGATATGATCTTGAATTATATAATTTTGGTCTAAATTGATTTGTCACAAATAAACTTGGAATATTTCTATTGTTTGCTAAAATATTTGAACCCATATCCCCATCATTTATCACCAAATCAAATTTTTCTTTATTGTATAATTTCCTCTCTTCTCTCAAATAATTTATTATTTGTCTAATCAGTGGAGGATTGCTTTCAATCGGTAATAGAATATTCATTAATGATTTTGAAACACTAGGACCAAATTTTCCATCAATTGGAGTAGGCATTAAAATTTCATGAATTTTTTCTTCTTCTTTTGGAAATTTCTTTAATAATTTTTCAAAAACATGATCCTTACTTGAAAAATGTATATCTAATTTATCATTGATTTGATTTGTTAATGCATCATTTAGTCTCATCATTCGAGAATAATGACCGCTTCCCCATGGATAGATAAATTCCCCTATTTTGAGCACAATTAGAAACCAGTAATGCCTGTTTAAATTTTCAATGATTTGCTTCTAAAGAATCTAAAATATCATGAACATTATTTGGTCCAACTTTAATTGAAATATTTCTTTTTGATTTAATGCTCATCATTACTTCTTTTTTTGAAAAGGAAGTAATTTCATAAGAACTAGAAGTAATGGTTTTTTCTAATTTTTTTATACATTTTTCCAATCCTATTTCTTTTGCATCATAAAATAATTTAGTATCAATTCCTGCAAGTGGTAAAATTGGAATTTTATTTTTTTCAAATACTTTTTTTAATACATAATCAACAAATTTTGAAGAAAATATCATTGGAGATAGCGGTAATGATATTTTATTATTTGATTCATTTAACATTATTTCTAAAATTGAATTTACATAAATTAAATAATTTTTTCTACCACTCGATTTAATTTTTAACCAAAAAAATTCTAATTCAATTTTATCTTGAACTAATCTAGGTATAATTTGATTGATAATTTTTGCTAGATTCATCAATTCAGATTTTTGTCTATAACAAATAATGATTCTTACATCATATCCTTGTTTAATTGTTTCAAAACATGAAACAGCAGACAATTCATCATAAATTGCACAAATTGTTTTTTCTTTTTGTATTTGATATGGAATTCCACCATTTCCTTTATCTGAAAATATTGAAATGTATGCATTATTTTTTGTCAAATAAGTGTATAATAATTTATTATAGTTTTCATCTGTTCCTGGATAAGCTCCTAATTTCGATTTTTTTTCTATTATGTTTGATGTTGCAGCAATTTCTACATCCTTCACTAAAAATCCTTTTGAACTTCCTTCGACTCTAACTAAAAATTTTTCACCTTTTAACAACAAATTACCGCTAATTGATGTGATTTCAGAAACAATTTCTTCAAATTTATTTTGTATCTGTTTTGCAATCACTATTTTCTCAATTCCAAATAATAAATTAATTGCAGTAGATGCAAATACTGGATCATTTGCATCTACCAAAATTATATCACCATCACGTTTAACAGATTTAAATTGCTGATTTTTTATTTTAAGAATTTTTTTAATATTTTGAATAAGTTTGATTATTTTATTTTTTGAAAATATTGTTGGAAAAACTACAACATATGATTTTTCATTCATATTCTCTATTTTGTAATATACTTGTTTATAATTTAGGATAAAAGTTCGGGCAATCAATATAAAACAAATACTTCAAAACACATTGTGGTTAAATTCACACAAGATCAAGTAGATGAACTTAATTTAAAAATTAAAACAACTGATGAAGCACTTCGATGGGTATCTGACAATTTACATCCTAAGGTAGCTAAAGCATCAAGTTTTGGTGCAGAAGATGCAGTTGTAATAGATATAATGTTAAAGATAAATCCAAAATTTCGATTTTTCACATTAGATACTGGAAGATTGCCTCAAGAAACTTATGATATTATGGATATTTTAAGAAAAAAATACAATATTTCAATTGAAGTATTATTCCCTGATACAAATGAAGTAGAAAAAATGGTTTTAGAAAAAGGCATGAATCTTTTCTATGATAGTGTTGAAAACAGAAAATTATGTTGTGAAATTCGTAAAGTTAACCCAATGAATAGGATGTTAAATACTTTGGATGGATGGATAACTGGATTAAGACGCGATCAGACAAAAGTTAGAGAAGAAGTAGCAATGTTTCAAATTGATCATGGACATGGTGGAATTTTAAAAATTAACCCGATCATTGACTGGACATGGGATCAGATTCAAGAATACATTAAAAAAAACAATCTTCCATACAACAGTCTTCTTGACAAAGGATATCCAAGTATTGGCTGTGAACCTTGTACTAGAGCAATAAAACCTAGTGAAGATCTTCGAGCAGGTAGATGGTGGTGGGAACAAGGTGAACATAAAGAGTGTGGCCTTCATATAGAGCGTAAAAATACGGATTAGTATGTCTGATAATAACTCAATCAAAGCACATGGTGGAGTTTTAATTAATAGAATTTCTAAGGTTGATCCTACAGGATTATTTTCAATTACAATTAGTGAAGATCTTGCTAATGACGTTGAAAATATAGCAGACGGAATTTTTAGCCCGTTAGAAGGATTTTTGGGAAAGAAAGACTTTGAAAGTGTTGTTTCTCGTGGAAGACTTGTAAATGATTTAGCTTGGACTATACCAATAGTTCTTGATGTAGATGAACAAACTGCTTTTAAAATGAAAGAAGCAGGAGATGTTTTGTTACAGAATCCAAATGGAATTGGAATTGCTATATTACATGTTGATGAAATATTTACTTTTGATAAAATAAAAACAGCTCAAGGAGTTTATGGTACAACTGATACATCACATCCAGGCGTTGCATATACAATGTCAATGAAAGATTATTTGATTGGTGGAAAAATTGATTTTATCCAAAGACCAGAAAATACTGAAATTAGAAAAAATAGACTAACTCCAATTCAAACTAGAGAAGCATTTTCTCAAGCAGGTTGGAAAACAATTTGTGCATTTCAAACTAGAAATCCACCACATGTAGCACATGAAATGCTACAAAAAACATCAATTACTACACGTGATGGTGTATTTGTAAATCCTGTAATAGGTAAGAAAAAGTCTGGTGATTTTGTAGATGAAGTGATTGTAAAATGTTATGAAACCATGATAAAATTGTATTATCCAGAAAATAGATGTCGTCTTGGAACATTACATACACAAATGAAATATGCAGGTCCTAAAGAGGCAATTCATCATGCAATAATGAGACAAAATTATGGATGCACACATATCATAATTGGACGTGATCATGCAGGTGTTGGTAAATTCTATGATCCAATGGCAGCACAAAAAATATTTGATGATTACCCAGAATTAGATATTTCTCCAGTATTTTTCCCACCATTCTTTTATTGTAGAAAATGTCTAACGTACACAACTCCAAAAGCATGTCCTCATGATAATGATGTAAAAGAGCAAATCAGTGGAACTGCACTTAGAGAGATGATTCAAAATGGTCAAGCACCTTCTGAATTTATTTTACGACCAGAGGTTGCACAAGTTATTCTAGATCATCCAAAACCTTTTGTTGATTAGATATTTATTCAATTGACAGATGTTTTATTCTGTGAAGTATTTATTTACCTTAATTTTATTTACAGGATTTTTGTTTACTCCAGCATTTGCACAAGAAGTTAAAAATCCATCATTAATAGTCGATCAAATTGAAATATCTGCTGAAAAATTCAATGTGATTTTACGAGATTCTCAGATTGTAAATCTTGATGATCGTCATTCTGTTAGTTGGCAAGTTACAATTGATAACAATCTTCTTTATGGAAACCCATATGGAAATGCTGTTCTAAGATTTTATGATCAACAATATGATGATCGATTTATCGAAATTGGAATGGGTCCAAAACCTGACAATAAATTTTGGGTTGCAGTGACAACTGAAAAAGAAGGTTATGTTATTGTTCATAAAGATTTAGAGAGAGGATGGTACCCTGAAACAAAATCTATCATATCTTATACTGATAAAGCTGGATTGACTGTAAATAATGGAGCAAGAATTGTAGTAACTAATTTAGATATTGGAACATTTGCAATTGATTCTTACTCTACTTATGGAATGGAAAGCTCAACTGATCCTCCTGCAATCTCTTCTGGAAGTTTGATTTTAGATTTTCTTTCAGGTGATCCTTCAAAAAATATTTATGCATTTTTTCCATTTTATGTTGCAGCTGGAATTGGAATAATTGTTGCAATTTTATTTCTAACTAAGAAACGTTCTTAGAATTATAATATTTGCATTTTTTTTTAATTTTACATACATTACACATTGGAGAAATAGGTTTGCAAATATTTTGTCCATACATTACAAATGTATCATTAATATCTATCCAATATTTCTTTTTGATTTTTTTCATTAATTCTTGTTCAGTTTCTTCTGGATTCTTTGTTTTTACTAATCCTAATCTGTTTGAAATTCTATGAACATGAATATCAACTGGAATGGCAGGTTTTTCAAATGCATAAACTAAAACACAATTTGCGGTTTTTCTTCCCACTCCTGGTAATTTTATTAATTCTTCTAAATTATTTGGTACTTTGCCTTTATACTTAGTAGTAATAATTTTTGCAACTTCGATAATTCTTTTTGACTTTACACGAAAAAACCCAATTGATTTAATAATTTTTTCTATATCTTTTGTTTTAGCATTAGCAAGCTGCTTGGAATTTTTATATTTTGAAAATAATATTTTTACTGCTTTTGTTGTAGCTTCATCTTTAGTTCTTGCTGATAGAATTGTTCCAATCAAAATACTAAATGGACCTGTTTGAGCATCATGGAGATCTCTTAATGCTGTAATTCTAGGAGGTTTTACAGCGTTCATAGTATTTGTCATTCCATGAAGTATTCTTTCCATTTTACTCTGAAAAATTACATACAAGTATTATAACTGTAATAATAAAAATTCTTTATTGGAATTAACAAAACAGGAAGAATCTGCACTAAAAGGAGAACAGGGAGAAACAATGCAGATGGCATATCGTATTTTAGTTGCAACAGGTGAAGCTACTGATGCTGACAAACTAATTCCAATTAAATGGACTCATCTTTCAGGTGTAAATTATAATACAATTGGTGATGCAGGTGAAGAATTTCTTTCTAGTATTAGTAAAGATGCACGAGTTAAAGTAAAAACTACTCTTAATCCAATGGGATTTGATATTGATAATGTATCAAATTATGGGTTAGATGAAAATTTCATTTCAAAACAACTATCAATAAAAAATTCATATGAAACAATGGGAGTTATTCCCTCTTTTTCATGTATTCCATATGAAATCTATGAAATTCCAAAAGAAGGCACTCAAGTTGCCTTTGCTGAAAGTAATGCTGCAATACATGCAAATTCTTATGATGGTCTAAAAACAAACAAGGAAAGTGCATTTAGCGCATTGGCTAGTGCACTTACAGGAAAGAGTCCATATTCTTCATTACGAAAAGAAGACACACCAAATATTACAATTAATATGAAAATCAAAAATCCAGATGAATTATCATATGGAATGTTAGGATTTTTTGCAGGTAAAGTTGGAGATTCATCTGTAAATATTTCAGGATTATCTGACATGGATAATCGTCAATGTAAAGCCATGTGTGGAGGTATGGGAACATCAGGTACTTGTGCCAAATTTATTTTTGGAGATGGTGATTCTAATAATGAAAAAATAGATTTTGACGAAAAAGCACTTCAAAACGTTCATGATGAATTAAACACTGCAGAAAATGGCGATATAATTACACTTGGTAGTCCACAATTAGGATTAGAGGAAATCACTGAACTTACTGAAAAATTAAAGGGTCGTTCATTTAAAAAAAAATGTATGGTGTTTACTCCAAGAACTGTAAAAACACAAATGCAAAAATTAGGATATACAAATGAATTAGAAAGAGCTGGATGTGAAATTCTTTCTGATTGTTGTACATGTCTTACACCACTAATTAACAAAGATGATGTAGATGTAGTTACAACAAATAGCATCAAAGGTGCATTTTATCTAAAAAACTCTAATGGCGTTGGTGTAAATCTTAAATCATTATCACAAATAATTGAAGATGAAACAAAATGAATAAAGTTCTAGTTGCAGGTAAAGTTAGTGGAACCATTTTAAAATCAAAAGATTCTATTAATTTTTTAGGAACTGTTGATAAAAAAACTGGAGTAATTAGTGATAAGAATCATGATCTTTATGACAAATCACTTAAGAATTTCATTTTAGTATTTCCTTCAGGAGTTGGAAGTAGTGTTGGTGCATATACAATTTATTCAATCAAATCAAATAATGTGGCACCTATAGCAATGATTTGTCAAAAAGCAGATCTTACTGTAGCTACTGGATGTGCATTAGCAAATATCCCATTAATCACAATTTCAAATGAAGAATTTTTTTCACTTGAAGATGGAATGAAAATTTCACTTGATACTGAAAATTCTAATCCAATTCATCATCAGTAAAATTTTGTTTTTCAGCATCACCTACTTCAATCTCTTTGATTTGACTCTTTCCTGCAGGCATAATACGCACAAAATCGTCGATACTGATTTTTTTTGTAATTTCCTCATGAATTTTTGAAAATTCAATTTTGATTTTTTTAGCTGCATCTACCATTTCTAATCCATGAGGCTCAATAATCGCATAACAAATAGAATTTTTTTTAATTGTTTCAGGCGGCCCACATGTTAACGCAAATCCATCTTCTTGTGGAATTATCCCAACTGCTAATCTAAGATTTCCTGGATTGATAAAATTTCGTTGTCCTTCAATTGTAAATGATCCCTTTGGAAGAAATTCTCCACTTGGTGCTGATTTTTTTACTTGTTCAGGATATACCCAATATGCCTTTACACCATACAATCCTTCTCTCCATGCTCTACTAAAACAAACTGTAGCATGTGCAACTTCATTCATACTGGTATCTGATGCATTTTCTGCATTTTTAATAATGAAAAAAGGTGAACCAAAAATATCTGCATGGAATACCTTATCATTTTTTACTAAATGTTTTCTAACAACTGCAGAGTTTGATGCAGCATCTCTTCCACCTACAACTAAAAAATCATCAGAAGTATTAAACCATCTATATCTCTCATACCAATTTTTTTTCCTAATTTCGGTAACTATCATAATTTCTTGTTCAGATTCTGTTTTGTTTTGCAGTTTTTCTAGTTTCTTTTCAGTTTTTGATTTGATTTCTTCAATTGATTTTATTGCACCAGATTGTTTTTTTGCTTCATTAAATAACACTGATGCAATAGACTGTAATGAAGATTTTGTATTAATTTTTATTTTTTCATCTTGAACAATTATCAATGAAATTCCTTTTTCATTAGTTAATTTTGCATTATTGTTTGCTAAAATTTCTTCTGCAGATGAATCTTCAATTGAAAAAATTCCACATGAAATCATTTGATAAAGAGAGTTTGCAACATTTGTTACGTTTTTTGATCTTTCTTTCACTGTTTGAATGGCTTTTTCCTGTTCAAAAATTTGGGTTTGCAGTTCTTTGATTTTTTTATCCGATCCACTTGACTGAATTGATTTTCCTTTTCTTACAATATTGTCTGTAAATACTATATCTAATCCATCAATAAAACTTTCAGCAGAAATAACATTATTTTCTATTTTTTTTAATTTTACTGGAATAACTTCTGATTTTTCATTTTTTATTATAATTGCTTCATGATTTCCTGATACCACATCTGAAACAATTTTTTTTGTAGTTTCAAAAATCTCTCTTATTTCTTCATCAGTTAATATATTTCCAATTTTTTTGGGATCTATTTTTGCAATTTCAAAAATTCCTTCAACATATTTTTTTGGCAATCCTAAAGTTCTCCCAAACCATTTTGCAGAAACTAAATCAGTTGTTTTTAATTCGTCAAAATCTGTTTGGTCTAAATTAAAAATGTCTAATCCTTTGTTTGGTGGAACTGCATATTCTAAACCTACACTTAATTTTCTATGTCTAACTTCAATTGAATGTTGTAATGCCAAAATTTTCATCTCTTTATTACATAACAAAATATTCCCATCTCCGAAAAATTCTCCAACTAGAACAAACTCTTTTCCAAATCCTTCAAAAATAAAATATGCAATTCTCTCTGCACCAATTTGTTCAATTTTTTTTAATTTTAATCTAAGTAAATCATTGCGTAATCTTTTGAGTAATCTATTTGGTTCTATCTGGTCAATTTTTACTTTAGTTAACCAAACACCTGAGGTTGACACCATCATGAATAAATCACTTTTTTCTGTGTGATGAAGTTTGAAGAGAATGCTGTCTTTAGTTATACCATAAATATTACTGATGTAATACCCTTGAACTTGTTCAGAAATTGTATCTACCAAATACCGTAATTCGATACCTGCCAATCCCATAATAATCCCATTTTTTGTCTAAAATTATACCCTTACTATAGGCAGTATTACTTAGATTTTTACCAAAGATATTAAACATGGTTTGCTTGAGTCACGCTAGAAATTTACTTTGGCTAAATTCAAAAAGAAAAAATCAGCACCCACACCTGAATCTGGTGACTCAAAAACGGAGTCTATAAAGGATAATACACCTGAAATTCCTGAAACAGAAAAATCAGCACCCACACCTGAACCTCCAAAAATTCCGATAGAAAATGAAACTGAAAAAAGTGAAAAAGATAAAAAATTAAGTAATTTGTTTTGGATGCGTGTTGCTTTAGCAATAATTGCTGGAATTTCAGCTACTTTCATCTTTGAAGGTATTGAAGGTGAAGAAAGAAGATGGGCATCTATTGGATTTATGATAGTAATATTTTTTGCAACAATAATTATTGCAAAAGGAATGAAAATGCAATTACCTTCTTCTGATAGAAAAAAAATCGTAACACAGGCAATTGGGAGCTATGTATTTTTGTATTTGTTTTCTTGGATCGTAACTCATACATTAGTTCATGTGGGAAGTACTTCTAGTGGAATTAATCTTTAAACATTATCAAATAAATCATTGATAGATAATGTGGAATTATAATACTCCTGGAATACCCGATGAAAAATTTGAACGAAGAGAAAATGTTCCAATTACAAAAGAAGAAGTGAGAACTATTCAAATTTGTAAAGCAAGATTAAAGGCAGGTCAAACTGTATATGATATTGGTTGTGGTAGTGGTTCAATTTCAATCGAGTCCTCATTACAAATAGGTTCTTCTGGAAAAGTTTTAGCAATTGATTATAATAAAAATGCAATTGATTTAACTAAAAAAAATATTGAAAAATTTAATCTAACAAATGTTTCTGTCATTTTTGGAAATGCCAAAGAAAAAATTTCTGAGCTTGAAGATGCTGATGTAATATTTATTGGTGGTACTGGAGGTGATACCAAAGAAATAGTCGAACTTTCTCAAAAAAAGCTTAAATCTGGTGGTAGAATTGTTATTGGAATCATCTTAATTGAAACGCTTTATTCTGTGTTACAGATTTTAAACAAATTAAATTTTGAAGCAGTTGATTTAACTCAAGTAACCATTTCAAAGAGCAGAAAAACTAGTACTGGAACAATGATGCTTGCTAGAAATCCTATTACTATCATCTCTGCGTCTAAAGCCTAAATTAGATTTTAATTGGGAGAACAATTAGTGTTTTCATGCCTGGATTAATCGGAATTGGAGTGGGTCCAGGTGATCCTGAATTATTAACGGTCAAGGCTGTAAAAGCAATTCAAAATGCTGATATTATTATGTGCCCTGCATCAAAAGAGAGTAGACCAAGTATTGCATTATCTGTAGTAAATTCCATAATTGATAAATCAAAAAATCAAGAGATTATGAAGCTTATCTTTCCAATGACTAAAGATAAAGATGTTTTAGAATCTACCTGGAAAAAAAATGCAAATATTATGGCCCAAACTGTTTTGTCAAACAAAAATGTTGTTTATCTTACAGTAGGTGATCCGTTTTTGTATAGTACTTGGATATACATGCATAAAGATCTCACAGAAAACTATCCAGAAATGAAAATAAGTGTAATTCCTGGAATCGTTTCTATGTTCACATTTGCATCAAAAGTAGGTGTTAGTATTGCAGAAGGTGCAGAGAAAGTTGCAATAATTCCATCTTGTTATGATCTTAGTAGCGTTAAAGAAATTGCAAAAAATTCTGAATCAATGATTTTTCTTAAAGATGGAAGGTATTTTGATCAAGTAATTGATGTTTTAAAGGAATCTGGTTTTCCTGACAACTCAATTTTTGCAATTGGACAAGATCTAGGAACAGAACATGAAATAATTAGAAAAATGACTTTGGGTGAAGTTAACGATGATACATTAACAACAAAATATTTTTCAATATTGGTGGTAAAACGTGTCTGACGTATTTTTTGTAGGGTGTGGACCTGGTGATCCTGAATTAATTACAATTAAAGCAAAAAAATTAATTCAAAAAGCTGATGTTGTAGTTTATTCAGGTTCTTTAATTCCAGAACCTATTTTGAAATTATGTAAAAAAGGTAAATTGTATGATGCTGCAGGAATGGTTAGAGAAGAAATTTTTAATGTGTTGTATAAAAATGCAAAAAAAGACAAACTTGTTGTGAGATTACATGATGGTGATCCCTCAATTTATGGTGCAATTAAAGAACAAATTGATAATTTAACAAAAAAAGACATTAATTCTATTGTAGTGCCTGGAATCACTGCATTTTTAGCTTCAGCTGCTGCATTAGGCACACAATTAACACTACCTGGTGTGACCCAAACAATAATTGTAACAAGAGCTGAATCAAGAACTAAAGTTCCAAAACGTGAAAAAATTTCTGAACTTGCGAAACATAAAGCAACACTGATCTTTTATCTTAGTGTACATCTAATCTCTGATTTAGTAAAAGAAGCAATTGCAGGTGGATACAAAAAATCAACCCCTGTAGGTATTGTTTATAGAGCAAGTTGGAAAGATCAAAAAATTATTAAAGGTACTCTTGAAAATATTGCAAAAAAAATTAAAGAAGAAAAAATCACACGAACTGCAATTGTAATAATTAGCGATGTAATTGATCCTGAATCATATGAATTTTCAAAATTATAT
This sequence comes from Candidatus Nitrosopumilus sp., assembly GCA_018263505.1. GTDB lineage: Archaea > Thermoproteota > Nitrososphaeria > Nitrososphaerales > Nitrosopumilaceae > Nitrosopumilus. The sequence continues at coordinate 9,564 of JAANXA010000031.1, read as the reverse complement.
GATAAAAAATTTAGTCACGGTTACAGAAAAGCTAAAAAGTTAAAAAATTAACTTTATTTTTTATTCCAATTTTAATCAATTTGTTTTGAAAATCGGTAGAATTTCCAGAAGTGAATATTTTTAATGAATTTCTATTTGATTGTTTAAATTTAATTTTTTTAAGAATTTTTTGTGCAACAATATTTCCTGGATCTATAAATTGTATATTAGGAAATTCTTTTTCTAAAATTTTTTTTAGAAATGGTAAATGTGTACTGGAAAGTGTTACAACATCAATTGATTCTTCTAATAAAATATCTAATTCTTTTTTAATTACATTTTCACAAAATTTTTTATCTGTAAGAAATTTTCCAGATTCTACTAATTCCACTAAATTAGAACCATTAATTTTAAAAATTTTAATTGATTTCATCAAATTACTTTTTTTAATATATTGTGATAACCCTTTACTCTTAATTGCAGATTCTGTACCAAGAATTCCAACTTGATTAGATTTTGAAATTTTAATTGCTTCTATTAATGGTGGTTTAACATCTAAAATATTTTTTGTTGATAAATTTAACATCAGACTTGGTGTATTTGATGCAATTACTATAAGATCTGGAGAGAATTTTTTTAATAAATTAATAGATTTACTCATTATTTTTCTCAATTGAATCTGTGATTTTTTCCCATATGGATAGTTTTTTTGATCTGCGAAATAGATTATTTCATTTTTACATACTTTTTGAATTTCTTTTATTATTGATAATGAACCTAATCCTGAATCAAAAATTGCAATTCTTGCCACAATATTTGAAAAATAAATCAACCATAATAGTTTGTTAGCTAAATTTACCCTAAAACTGATCTAAATTTACACCATCAATTAAGACTAAATTTCTAAATTCCATATCATGCCAAACTTCGACAGTACATGGGCTCGACAGGAGACCCAAAGTGTAACTGGCAAACTACGTGATGCAGTAAAACCTCAAGGTGCATTAAAACCACGAATTCAAACAGCAGTTAACAAACTACAAGTTCAAATATCAAAAATGGACTCTATGTTAGGAAAATTGCATGAGAGAGATGCGCAACTCTTTCAGAGAGTCGTGACTGCAATGCAGCAACATGATACTAGCACAAGTAGAGTTTTGTCTAACGAATTAGCTGAAATTCGTAAAGTTACAAAGATGCTCGGTAATGCAAGAATGTCATTAGAACAAGTTCAACTAAGACTGACAACTATTCATGATCTTGGTGATGCTATGGTAGCAATTGGACCTGCAATGTCTACAATGAAGGGATTGAAGTCATCGCTTGGACGATTTATGCCTGAAGCTGATTCAGAATTGAATAACATGACTCAGACACTTAATGGACTTATGATGGACTCACTGGCAGGAGATTCATTTAATATGGAATCTGATGTTTCAAGTGAAGAAACAGAAAAGATTCTACAAGAAGCATCTGCAGTAGCTGAGCAACAGATTGGTGACAAATTCCCATCTGTACCATCTTCAACTGGACTTTCGTCAGGAACCTCTACTTCAACCTTTGAGTAGTTGGGAAGACGTTAGTCGGTTATTTTTATTTTAATTTCTTTAAAGTTAACCTACTAGTTTTTCTTTAAACGTCCATTTTTTGTTTAAGACAAAATTCCCAAATGCTGCAGTCATTACTGCTAAAATTAGAGCAAATGGATATGAAATTTCAGCATTGTCTACCAAGAAATAGACCATTCCTAATTGTACAAATGCACCTAAAGAACTGAACATAACAAATTTCCCATACTGAGAAAATGTTTTTTTGATCCTGAAATCCCTGTCACTAAATGTCCATGCTTTATTTAAGATGAAATTTGATGTAATTGATACTATAATTCCTATTATTGTTGCATGTAAATACCACATATCTGAAATTCCACCTGCAAATAATAAAGAAATTACATAATTTACAACAAATCCAGTAGCTCCAACTGTGTAAAATCTAGCTGCTTTTGACAAAAATTTAACTGATGAACGTTTTTCTTGTTTTTCTAAAGGTTTTCCATAACGATACAATTTCCAAACTGATTTATAATAATCCAAGATTGTTTTAAAATTTAATTTGCTTGAACCTAATTCTCTATCTTGAAATGTATATGGAATTTCAGTAATTGTTACATTTTTTGTTTTTACTAAAATTTCTAGTAGAATCTTGTAACCAATTGCATCAATGTTTAATTCTTTAATAATATTTTTTTTGAATGCAAAAAATCCTGACATGGGGTCCTTAGCATCAATCCCCAATCCTTTTTTTGCTATCATAGTTGCAAATTTACTCATAATTTTTCTTTTGAGTGTCCACCCTTTGATATTGCCACCTTTGATGTAACGTGATGCTACTGCAATATCGTATTGATATTTTTTAACTGACTCTATCAGCTTTGGAATTATTTGTGGTGGATGAGAAAAATCTGAATCCATAACTACAATTGTATCACCTCTTGCTTGTTTTATTCCACTAAGAATTGCAGAACCCAATCCATCTTTTGCTTTCCTGTGAATGATCTCAATTGTATAATCAGCTTTTTTCTTTAAATTTTTTAAATAATCTTCAACAATCTTTCCAGTTCCATCTGGAGAATTATCATCAACAATTATTGCTTGAGTAAGAATATCTTTTGGTAAATTACTCCCAATTGATTTTAAAATATTAATTATATTTTGAGATTCGTTATACGTTGGAATTATAATAGAAATTTGTTCCTTAATTCTTTGTTCATGGTTATTTACCAACATAGTTTGTGAACAAATTTTAGTAGTTATTAATTTTTAATCACTTTTTTAGTCGTAATACGTTATTTTGTAATTGTATTATTTTCTAAGGAAATGCTATCGATTCAGAAAGAATAGAATCTAATTCTGAAATATTTATTCTAGTTTGTTCCATGGAATCCCTTTTTCTGATGGTGATTGTGTCATCTTCTAATGTTTGATGATCAACTGTCACTGCAAATGGAGCCCCTATCTCATCTAATCTACGATATCTTCTACCAATAGCTCCTGAATGATCTAAAAATGCGTCAAATTTTCTTTTAATGTTTAGATGAATTTGATCTGTTTTTTCTTTCAACCCATCCTTTTTCACTAGTGATAAAATTCCTACATGTGTAGGTGACAAATATGGTTTTAATGACAACACTATTCTTTCATGCTCTTTATCATCTCTAAGTGAATGTTCTAAAATTGTATATAGACTTCTGTCAATTCCCATAGAAATTTCAAACACATGTGGTAAAACTTTTTCATCACCATCCATAATTTCAAATTTTTCTTTACTTTTAGTAGCATGACTAGTTAAATCATAATCTGATCTGTAATTACATGCAACAAGTTCTAACCAACCAATAGTAGTTTCAACTTCAAAATCAAATGCAACTTCAGCATAGAATGCTTTTTCTTTTTCACCTAATTTTCTAAATCTACTTTTTGTAACATCTATTCCAGTTTTTTCATAAAATTCAGTTAAAATTCCTAAATAATACGCCACAAATTTATTTGGAATTACTCCAGATTCTAACCCTTCCTTACAAGTTATTACAACTGGTTCTGAATCAGTTTGTATTCTGATTATAACATCTTGAATTTCTTCAAATTTTTCTACCACATCTAATTTTGTGGGATTACAAAAAACTTCAATTTCTGCCTGATAAAATTCACGTAATCTTAAAAGACTTTGTCTTGGTGCAATTTCATTTCTAAAACTTTTACCTACTTGAGCAATTCCTAGAGGTAGTTTTCCACGCATAGTTTTGTACAGTCTAGGAAAATCAACAAAAATTGATTGACAGGTTTCTGGCCTGAGATATGCTTCTTCTTCTTCAGGACCAATCCCTACTTTAAACATCATGTTAAAATTTTTTGTCTTTTCGAAATCTCCCTTACATTTTTGACATTTAATGTTATTTTGTGATATGGCATTATCAAATTCTATCAAATCTGCACTCTCTGGAATTTCTATTTTTGTGATTTCGGCTATTGTTTTATCTGCCCTGAATGTTGAGTTACATTTTGAGCATTTTATAATGGGATCTGCAAAATTTCCTAAATGCCCTGATGCTTCAAAAACTGATTTTGACATTATCTGTGAACCGTCAATTTCAAGCATTCCGTCTCTTCGAATTAATTCTCTTCTCCATAATTGTAAGAATTTGTTTTTTAAGCCAACACCTGTTGGACCATATTCCCAAAATCCAGCTTGTGCATCAGCATAAACTTCACAACTAGGAAAATAAAACCCTCTCTCCAATGCTAATTTCATGACTGTTTCGTAATCCATAACCTTACCCTCTTATTCATAAAATAAATCTCTACGCAAATCCCTTTGCTATTCTAATATTTTCAAAGTCATCTCTATCATCATCAATTGGAGTTTCAAGTATTATGGGGATTTTCTTTTTATTTGCATATTTTACAACTGCACCAATCCCTTCTGCACCAATCCCTCCTAATCCTAAATGATAATGTCTATCTAAATTACAACCAATTTCTCCTTTTGCATCATTTAAATGAAGAATTTTTAGATTTTCAATCCCAACAAATTTATCAAATTCATCAAAAACCTTTTTGACTTTATCTTTACTTCTTAAATCATATCCAGAAACAAATGCATGACATGTATCAAAACAAACACCAAATTTTTTTGAAGGTTTTAATTGATTGAAAATTTCACCGAGTTGTTCAAAACTATATCCAACTGAATTTTTTTGTCCTGCAGTATTTTCTAAAAGAATCATTACATCATTTTTTATTTTACCTGCTTTATTCAAAGCATTAACTAACCTTTTTACTCCTTCTTTTTCTCCGGTTCCTAAATGACTACCAAGATGTGTAACTAAATATGGAATTCCTAATTGTGCACATCTCTCTGTTTCATCAATTAATGTTTTCAATGACTTTTCAAATCCATCATCTTTTGGAGTAGCCAAATTTGGTAAATATGGCATATGTGCACAAATAGCATATCTATCAATCTCACTTGATTTTAATTTTGATTTAAAGTTAGAAATATCACTATCTGTCAATTGTTTTGCATTCCAACCTCTTGGATTTCTAGTAAATATTTGAAAAGCAGAACATTTTCTCTTTATAGCATTATCAACTGCTTTATCAATAGATCCTGAAATCGAGACATGACATCCGAGTTGCATTTATCACAATCTCTTTAAAACATAATTTAAACCAGCATTCAATACATTAAAACCAGATTTTTATGTAAACTCAATTAATTACTAATATGCTTGAACTTGGACAAGATGAAATTGCAAAATATCCATTTTTAGCTGATGCAGGTCAATATCTTAAAGATAAAGGATTCACACTTGAACAATTTGGAACAGATCCTGATCTAAAACAACTAATTTCAAAAGCATTTGAACGAATTCAAGTTGCAGCTGATGGAAAAATCTACAACTCTGATTTGATTGGAAACCAAGTATCTAAAGAAGCTGCACTTCCTAGAGAAGTATTTTCATTTTTGTTGGCAATTGTTTTGTTGAAACTTAGTGGAATGCATACTTTAATCAAAAGATTTGCATTAGCTGAAGCAAGACGTGCTGAAAAATATCTTGAAAAAGATCTTGGAAATATTTCTGATGAATCAAAAAATCAATTGGCAATTAGAATCATTGACAACTTATTTTTAGTCAAAATTAAAAAATCAGATGAGTATTTTATCATTCCTGTGTCTGATTACCTAAAACATTCAATCAATTTCCATGAAAGAGAATGGAAATTAATTAACAGACATGTAGAAAATGGTCAAGTATTTCTTTCTCCTCATGAAACAGTTAGACTGATTAGAAAAGAATTGGGAACATATATCAATTCAAAAATAGTTAATGCAAAAACACCAACAATGATTCCTGGTTTTGAAGACTCAGTAAATAAATTAGTTTTATTATCAAAAAAATTTAAAACATTTACTGTAGCCACTGGAGAACATCCTCCATGTATTAAACATGCACTTGAAATTTTAGAAAAAGGTGAAAATCTTCCTCACTCGGGTCGATTCATGTTGGCAACATTTCTTTTATCTAAAGGTCAGACAGTTCAACAAATTGCACCATTATTCAAAAATGCACCTGATTATAATGAAAGAGTAACACTCTACCAACTAAATCATTTGGCTGGAACTTCTGGAAGTGGAACTCAATATTCTTGTCCTTCATGTGAAAAACTAAAAACACAAAGTCTTTGTTTTGTTACGTCTGAATGTAATAATATCATAAGTCCTCTTCAGTTTGGAAAGAAAAAACAATGAAAGAAATAGATGTAAATTTTTTAGAAGAATCATTTAAAAAATATTATTTTGAACATTCTGAACTTATTCAAGTACTTGAACGTGCATCTGAAAGAGAATTTGGATATCAAAAATTTAATTCAGGAATGATTCGTCATCTCTCAATAAAAGATGATAAAGAATTACATTTGTTATGCATGCAAAATATTCCATCTGATATTTATTGTTCAAATGCATACTATTCATTTCCAAATTTACCCATGAATGAAAAAGATTGGAAAGAAGCAGATTTAATTTTTGATATTGATGCAAAAGATCTTAATTTACCTTGTAGAGAAAATCATTCAATATCTATTTGTAATGAGTGTAATAAAATTTCAAAAAATTCTGGAAAATGTGACAATTGCAATTCTGTTAAAATGGAAAAAAAATCTTTACCATGTAAAAATTGTATTGATTCATCAAAAAATGAAGTTTTAAAATTATCTGAAATTTTGATAAATGATTTTCAAATAAACAATGAAAATATTCATGTTTATTTTTCAGGTAATGAAGGATTTCATGTTTATGTATATAATTCACAATTTCAACAACTTGGTTCTAGAGAAAGATCTGAACTTGTAGATTATTTTATGTTTAAAGGTGCAATTCCTGAAACATTTGGAATGAAAAAATTCAAACCAAATAGATTATTTTTTTCTGACTTTAATCAATCAGGATGGAAAGGAAGATTTTCAAAACATATTTTTGGAACAAAGTCAAAACGTTCTAAAATTATTTCAGAATTGATTTCTAATGGTTATTCTTCATTTCAAAAAACTCTTGTTGATGTATCTCAAAATATTGGAGTAAAAATTGACCCTAATGTAACTATGGATATTCATAGAATTTTTAGACTACCTGGATCTATTAATAGTAAAAGCGGATTAACAAAAACTTTTTGTTCAGATCTGAAAAAATTTGATCCATATACTGAAGCATCTTTTCTTGCTGATGATAATATTGAAGTTTTAGCAAATTGTCCAATTGAATTTAAATTAAAAAATAGAAAATTTGGACCATTTTTCAATGAAAAAGTAACTGTTCCTAGATTTGTGGCAGTTTACATGATCTGTAAAAAATTAGCATCATTAGACTAATTTTACAGGTAAGACATTAATTTACCAAATCTAAATCAAACTTGATTTTGTATAGTGCATCTACTGATAAGCAAACTCCTCCTCCTGATGCTGGAAAATTCATCAGATTAGGCATTATTGCCATTATTGGAATCGTAATTTTTGCCATGGTTGGTAATCAAGCAGTTGTTTTATCAATGAATTTTACTGAATTTGGAGATCAATTTAGTAAACCTCTTTTTTACACTCTAGTTTCTACAATTATTCTTTCAATCATTGCTCTTGTTCGTGTAAATATCTTTGGACGCTCTTCAATTTTCTGGTATGGAATTAGTACTGCAATTGGTTTTATTGGTCAAGGTGGACAACAACAAATCTCAAACAATATTTCGAGTTTTAGAGATTACAAATTATCAACACCCCAATTTGTAATATGGCAAATCACCAAAGTTCTACTTTTTGGAGCGTTCTTTGCAAATATCATGTTTGGATTTGCAGCAATGTCTTTTATCGATGGTAATACTTTAGGTATTGAGAATCTACCAAAACTATTTTCATTACCATTTGTAACACCTGATACTAATCCAAACTTTGCAGCTGAAAATGTAATTCCAATGATTCCAGCTTTGGTAATTTTGATCCCTCCGTTACTTGCAGCAATTGGATTACGTTTAGTTCTGTATGTTGGACTTCATAGAATAATTAATGTCATAACTTCATTCCTTCAAGACTCAAATGAAGGAAAACCAAGATATCTGAATTATGTATCTACCATTGAAGGAATAATCGGAATTGGAATTCTTTGGGCAGGCTTTAATTTATTTTTCACAGATCAAATTGATTATAATACAAGATATGTAATTGGTGGCACATTAACAATTGGTTTTGCGTTAATTGCATTTTCAGTTATTGATAGAATTAGAGCACGTGTTCTAACTCACATGTTTAAGAGAGATGTATACATTAGGATTTTAACAATTATTGCAATTGCAATTATTGTAGGAGGAGTTGTTTCAGTAAACAATAGTATTGCTGATGCTAAAAAAATTGAATTTTTAGGACCATACACTGCTCAACAAATAGGTGTTAATAGATATCTAGGTGAGTTAACTAATATTCAAGAAAATATTCATGATGTTCAATTAACTTCGGTCTCTCCAAATAATATAGATAATTACATCAAACAAAATAGTGATGTTTTAGACGTTATTCGAGTTTGGGATTGGGAAGCAGCTTTTGCTAAATTGAAACCCGAAATTGGTTTGATTCCATATGTTGATTTTGAAGATAATGATATTCTTCGTTTCAATAATACTTTGTATTGGACAGCCTCTATGAAACCAATTTTACCAACATCTGTCAGTCTTGAAAATAGATGGTATAATGAACATCTTGTATACACACATGTTCCAAATGGATTTCTTACTCTTGAAGCTACTGATGGTCAGATCATAGATAGTGGAGAATTTTTCAAACAAAGAGAAATTTACTATGGTGAAGGTGGATTATTTGAACAAACGTGGTCAGGATATCCTAATTCTAGAGGATCTAATAGTGCTGAACTTGGAGGAGCATCTTATGCAGGTGCTGGTGGTTTAGATGTATCTCCACCATTAAGTTGGATTTTTGAACCTAATTTCTTACTATCATTTCCAGCAGAATCAGTTCACTTGATGAGATACAAGGATGTCAATGACAGAATGGAAATTTTGTATCCTTATTTCCTGTATGATCTGTTTGGACAAGAATTAGATTCACTTCCTGTAACTGATGGAACTAATTCTTATTGGTTAATTCCATTGATTATTGGATTTGACACTAATGATGTTCCATGGTCTGTTGGAAATCCATACTTACGGCTAGTAGGTTATGCATTAGTGGATTCGTATAACGGAGATATCCAGTTACTAAAAACTGGTGATGATTTCTTTTCTGAAATGTTTGCTAGCCAATATTCTGATCAATTCAAACCAATGCCTGCATGGTTAGAAGAGCAAATCAGGTATCCAGTTGAATTATTTAATTGGAAAACAGAAATGTACAACATTTACCATGTAACTAATGTTGAAACGTTTATTCAAGCAAATGAATTCTATGAAATTCCACGTGGATTAGACACTTATTATGTTGAAGCAAAACCACCAGGATTTTCAGAGACTGAGTTCTTGGGATTATTATC
>JAANXA010000030.1 GCA_018263505.1 Candidatus Nitrosopumilus sp. | reverse complement strand
GTGTGATTCAAAATAAGAAATTCAATAATTTTTTTTAGAACAATTTTTGTTGAAAATAATCATAGATCAGCATAATCACACCTAAACTTTGTATATGTAGTGGTTCCCAAAGTTTGATCTGAGAAATGATGCATATTTATGAAAAATTACATCGGGAAAAATAATTTGAATTCAAAACGAAGATAAAAAATCGCAACTATTGAGGTAATTGCACTTGCAGTAATGATGGTAATAGTATTAATTAATAATATAACTATCATTGACAATGTGTTTGTTAATCATTACTAGTTTTTGAGGCACAAAATAATTACATTTTTTGAGATTATTATAACAAGGTAATTGTGTTAAACAAATTCAAGTTCAACTCCACGGGGATTCATCTATCTTTTTGTGGACAAATTGAGACGCAAATAGGTGTGAAAAAATAATTCTAATGAAATTTTATTCCTGGGATTCAATCACCGATAACGTAAGTGTAGTTCTAATATTTTGAATTTTACGAATTTTTGATGAGACAATATTTTTGAGGCTATCTGAATCATTTGATTTTAATTTTATTATAATGTCATAGATTCCAATAACTCCTACAATCTCTGTGATTCCTTCTATTGTCTTTAATTGATTAATGACTGGTTCTTCAAAACCGACATCACAGGTAATCATGACATAAACTATACTCATGAAAACCCTCCTTAATTATTTCCCAGAGACTTCATCAGCACATTTTGAAGAACAAAAATCACTTGACATGTCTGAAAACTCCCTACCACAATGAAGACACTCCTTGATAAGTTTCATTTCTATACTGTGTATGATTCAAACATATACTTTGATTTAAAAAACAATACTACTCAGCCCAATTTGCATTACATTTTTTGCAATGACCCCTCAAGCTGTTGTATTGATGCTCAAAAATCACATAGGTTTCAGAAGAACTACATTTTGGGCATTTGACTGTTTTTTTAGACATGAATTTTCTATTTGCCTAAATTTGGATCAAAACCTGTATCTTTAACTATAAAATGATAAATCTTACTTAAAATAGATTTCTTTTCTAATTTTTCTTTTGACATAAATTGAAGTATTCATATTATTATTTAAATCTAATTTATCATAGATGTTTTTCTAGTACTGTAAAATTTTACTTAATTTTCTGTAGATTCATCATCTTTATCATCATTATCTCGGTTAATCTCATCTTCGTGAATAATAGATTCCATTTCCTCTACCTTCCAAATTTTTTCATCAACCATGATATATTCACATCAAAGTAGATTCAACTTGATTTGTATGATTATCATTCAAACAAGAGTCACAAACAGCAGTTACTAATAGAGTTATTTTATTACAATTACATTTTTCACATACACATTCAATCTCATAACTCATTGTAAAATTCATCTAAATTAGAGAGATATAATTCATCGTAGATTATCAAGTGTGATAATCATAAATCCATGAATTTCTTGAGATTTTTGCATCTATTTCTAACAGTTACTTCTGTCACTCCTGCAGCGTCTGCAATAGTTTTTTGTGTAATTTTATCCCACATAACAAGACTAGCAAGATATAGTGCAGCTGCTGCTAAACCCATTGGTTCTTTTCCTGAAAGGATTCGTTCTTCTTCTGCTTTTTTTAGAATCTTCATTGCACATCGTTTTGTTTTCTCTGATAATTTAGCGACACTTGCAATTTTTGCAATACATGAAACTGAATCAATTATAGGCATTCTCAAATCTAATTCTTTTACTAATAATCTGTAACATACTGATAGTTCTTTTTTTGGGATGTTGATAATACTTGAAACTTCTTTTAATGTTCTTGGTGTTTCTGTTTCACGACATGCAGCATATAATGAGGAAGCAATTAGTGCAGTGATGGAACGACCTCTCACTAACTTTCGCTCAAGTGCTTTTCTGTAAATATAAGCTGCTTTTTCAGATACAGTATCAGATAGGGATAATTTTTCTTTCATTTTGAGTAGTTCACTTAATGCTTGTTTGAGATTTCTATCTGTTGAATTATTGATATTACTTCTGCTATCCAACTTTCTAAGTTGACTAAGTGATGATTTCATTGAAGAAGATAATGGCTTTCCAGTAGAGTCTTTATTGATTGGACTAATTATGGTACTAAGACCTTGATCGTGTCTTGTTAGTGATGTTCTATCACCTGTACGTGATTTGTTCGGGTTAGAATCAGAAAATATTCTTTCAGGACTAGCATCTGAAATTTTTTCAGGTATTACAAACCCACATTTTGAACAAAATATTTCTCCTGATTCACCATCAGTAATTAGATCATTTTTTCCACACCTAGGACATTTTTCTTTATTTTGAAGTTGTTGAGACATATTATCAACAAAGTAATGTTGTTTTAGATAAATAAACTATCAATTTCATTTATTGAAAGCTAGTCTAATCATATACCATCAAGTCTAGTTCTTCAAGCATGCTATGGAGATTATTGACTGCACGATACACATCTTTTTCAATTTTAGTTCCAACACAAACTAGTTTACCTGATGCAAATAACAATACCACTGTTTTTGGATCCATCATCCTGTGAATTACTCCTGGAAATTGTTCAGGCTCATACATACTCCGAGGTAATGTTCTTGCTGTTTTTTCAAGATCAATTTTTCCACCAAGATTAATTGATGATACAATATTTTGAATTGTTACTGCTGCCTCATTTTTGATTTTGATTTTCTCTTTTCGTAATCTTTGTACAACTTTTTTTACTGCATCTCTTGCCATTTCTTCTGATTTTGAACCTGTGCATACCATTTTTCCAGTAGTAAACAAAAGTGTGGCAGTTTTAGGATTTCTAAGACGAAATACTGCGCCTGGAAATTGTTCTGGATTGTATTCAAGATCTGGAATTTTTGATTGAATTTTGTTTAGATCTAGTTTTTCATCAATTACTGCTGATGCTACAACATTTACGATTTCAATTATTGGTTTTGTAGTTGGCAATAATAGTTAGATAAAAAAACATAATTTAAAGAAATTTAAAATGGATTTTCACATGTGATTTATGGTTACATGCTACAAATGCTATCAAGAATATCATGATCAATGTATGGGCAAAGCTGGAATGTTTGACTGTGATTGTGAAACTTGTAAAAAATAGATCTAGAAATAATTTTTAATTTCTAATAAAATATTCTCATCAGTCCATTGGATTTGCTCTAAATCATCAAAATTATTCTTTATGTTTTCTTTGAATGATTCCAAAGACTCATCAAATAATTCTTCATCATATAGAGCAAATGTAGAATAGTGATTACTTTGAGCTTGATGAATCAATCTATCCAAACTAGAGGTTCTAGTATATTCAAATACTTTAGTAGAATTAATTTTCATATCTGCATTATTGATGTGTGATTCTAATTCATCCAACTCATACAAACGATTCTCCATATCTGCAAATAATGGAAAATGTTCGCCCCACACACTTTTGGAATTTTGATTTCTTAGTCTTGTATAGATAAATATCCGTCCGTCATCTTTGAGTGATCTTAGTGATTCTGAGAGAAACTTTGGAACATCAAAGTGATGTATCGCATTAAAGGTAACAATACAATCTATTGATTTGTTATCTAATGGTAATCTGTTTGCATCACCCTGTCTTGTGCAGAAATTTTTAATATTTTGTTCTGTAAGATTATCCTCTAAGGATTTTAGCATATTTTCATTATAATCTACACAGTGAATGTAAAAGGTATCATCAAAGCATTTCAAAAACTCTTGTGAATATCACCCATCACCTCAACCAATGTCTGCCATGTTAATTTTAGATTTTTCTTTTAGTTTGTTTTTTATGTGTAATATTGGTTCTGAATCAAGTGTTCTTACACTTTGATATTTTGAGGCAATAGTTGAAAAGTGGTCATGCATATTTTTTGATCTTGATTTAATTTCATTTTGTGTACGTGACAAGGTATAATAGAAAATCAAAGCTCTTTATCCCTGTTTGCATTATAGTATAGTGTAATGGTACTTGTGTTAATTGGAATTGCAGTAGGTATTTTGATTGTGGCAATTTTGATTATAAAAGCAACAAAAACACCTTCTCATGATGTTTTGGGAGTGGATATGCATTGTAGAAAGTGTGGAATTAAAATAAATGGACTAAAGTGTCCCAAATGTGAAAGAACGACCAAGTCATTTGGTGTTTAATGTTGAGACTCTATGTTTAATCCTGTAAGATTCGATACATTATGGTTATTTTTTCAAGAATAAAGTGCATGTAATGATATAATTACTCCTTAATCCAATAGTGACTGTAACTTGTCTAGATATCAAAATCCCAAAGTCAGTGTAAACATGGGTGCTGCAAAGGGTGTTTTAATTGGAATTGTACTTTTAATTATTATTGGTGTAGTTGTCGCTTCTGCTGTTCAAATCGTAGATGCAGGACATAGAGGTGTTTTGCTACATTGGAATGCAGTTGATACTAATGTTCTACCATTAGAAGAAGGACTTCATTTTGTTACACCATTTGCAGACTCAATTGTTCAAATGGAAGTGAGAACTCTAAAATATGTAAAATCTACATCTTCTGCATCAAAAGATCTCCAAACTGTCTCTACTGCTGTAACTGTGAACTATCATCCTGCCCCAAACTCTGTTCATACTTTATTCAAAGAAGTTGGAATGGATTATGAAAATAGAATCATTCAACCTGCAATTGAGGAAGTTGTAAAGCAAGTAACTGCAAATTATAATGCTGAAGAATTAATCACAAAAAGACCTCAAGTAAAATCCGATATTGAATCTGAAATTATATCCCGTCTTAATAATTATAATGTTATTACTGAAGTAGTATCTATTACTGACTTTCAGTTCTCTACATTATTTGCCCAAGCCATTGAATCAAAAGTAGAGGCAGAGCAAAAGGCATTCAAAGCAGAAAATGATCTCCTAAGAATTGAAGTCGAAGCAAGACAGCATGAGGCACAAGCACAAGGAATTGCTAAAGCCAACATCGCAGAAGCTCAAGGTGAAGCTGAAGCAATTAGAGTTATCAACAATGCGTTATCTAATAATCCACATTATTTGGAATGGCTAAAAACTCAAGCATGGGATGGTAAATTACCTCTAGTAGTTGGTGAAGGTGGAACTCCATTTATTCAAATCCCTACTGAATGATAAGTAAATCAAAAAATTTTATTTTTTGTCTTTGTTTTTAATATTATCTCTTACTGCATCATACATTGTAAGAAACTGTTCAGGTTCTTTTTGTCTATAATTTTTCTCAATATTTTGAATTTCTTTATGTGATATCTCTTCACCTTTGTTGTTGTAATACTCTTTGATTATTTGAGATGGTGTTTTGTTGATGTTATATTTTTGAAGAGTCTTATTCACAGATCTTTTACACAATAAATCAAACATCACATATTTGTAAACAAGATATCCTGATAATCCAACAATTGCAACTATGGCTAGTGGAATGATAATGACTGATACCATGTTATTAATTGATTTTTTTACTATTTCATTGTTTTCTAGGGAAATTTAGTGTGTGCCGGGGGCGAGTTTCGAACTCGCGACCTCCAGATTATGAGTATTGCCTTAGTTGGAGAACCGTTAGAGATTACCAAGCGAACTGGCACTCTAACCAGGCTGAGCTACCCCGGCATATTATATGACTCAAAATTTGGGAAATTAAATGCTACGTATGGTCAAACCAAGTACTTTTTTCTATTTTGAAATTTCTGCCCAAGTATCTTTTTCATCTTTTACCCAGAGGAATTTTTTTTGCAATGCAGCAGTGTATAATTTCTCCCATTCTGCACCTACTTCATCAGTCCATGCTTTGAAAATTCTAGGGTCAATGTAATTTCTTAGAGATGTTCCAATATTGTAATCTCTGGTTTTTTCAGACAAATCAATTTGTAACTCTAATTTTTCTATTCTTTCTTTATGTCTTAATTTCTGCTTCTTAATCTGCTCATTTAATGTCTTGATTCTTTTTACTTTACTCTTTTTTTGAGCATCTGTCTTTGGTTGATTTGCTTCTACTTTGTTCAAAGTTTGTTTGGTTTTTTCCCAAGCTTTTTCTTTCATTCTATTTTTGAGAGTATCTTTTTTTTTCTGTAATGACTGCTCAAATGTTTTAGGTATCGTCCTTTTATGATTACACATCATTGCAGCTTCTAAATTTGCTAATTTTGCATGATATAATTTTTCATTTGCTGTTTTCCCTTTCATGTTATCATGATCTATTAGATATTTTTTAACTACAGATGTGGCAAGATATGTTCTGAAAACTTTAGCAGTCAATCCTTTTACAATACTTGAGTAATACGCATTCACATGTCTTGATGTAATGCCATCAAAAATCTCATCTTTTGGTTTTTTCTTTTCAATCAATTTTTTCAAATTTTCTTGGAATTGTTTATCATGACCTTCAACTGTTAACGTTTCTTGCCATCTTACACTATCTTTACCTAAAAAGTCAAATTCAATTGTATTTGTGGAAATTTTGATATGTTCTTTCCTTAATGTTGTGGCACCTACTGTATCTGCTTCATCAGGATCTTTTTCATCTCCTACTCTCATTGATGTTCTAAAAATCAAATAACATGCAGTTGCAATTCTACTAATTTTTTTATCTTTATTTTTCATATCCTTTACAATTCTGTCTTTAATTTTATCAATTTCTTTTCCAAGATTTACTGCTTTTTCATATTTTGCTTTGTCTCTGTCTTGTTTTAATCCTGACGAATCTGCAAGCCAAACATATTTTCTTTTTTGTGTTAGAAAATCCATCCAACTAGCTAACCACATTGAATCTTTATCATGAATTATTTTTCCCCATTTCCCATCTGGTATTTTAGCTTCTTTTCCTAAATTTAGTGTAACATCTTTTGCAGTAACTCGAGGTTTCCATTTTCCTCTGATTGGATGCTCACCTCTCCCAATGAAAATTCCTGGAGGCTCTGCCATGTAATTCCCAACTTCTACTTCTTTTCCATCCATTATTGCAATTCCATATTTTGTTTTTAATTTTTCTCGTAATTCTTTTCTTTTTGCAGCAATTGCTTTTTTCTCTTCTTTAGTCATCATCTCTTTGAGATCTTTTTCTTTATCAACTACTTTGAAAGCACTAGAAAAGTCGATATCCTCATATGTGATTTTTTTAAATTTTGAATCTAATGTTTTGACAAAATCTGTTGTAAAGTTTTTTTGGAAAACCTTGTCTTGTACATATGGTGTATCTTTCTTTTTTGCCCATTGATACACCATTTCCTCTTGATTAACATCTAAGGAAATTTGTTCACCTTTGATCTTTATTTTAATTCCTTGAGCTTCATAAGCTGGGGGAAATAAGATTCCATTATGTTGTAGAGTTTTCCATTTCATTTCTTTTCACTTCAAAATTGCGGACTTTGACAAAATTCTATTCTATGTGTATATCAATTTAACGTACAACTTGTATCAGCCTGGAAACAACTCTTTACTCATGTATTTCTCAAATTCCAGGTCCGTTTTTGCCTCTTTTGCCTCCATGAACATGGCTGCATCTGTTCCTGCAATGTATCGTGGCAAAATCTCGTCTGCATTAATTGCTTTGATTATGACTTCTGCAATTTGAGATGGTGCAGTTCCAAGTTCTGACATCATTTTAAGGCCTGAAAGAATATGATTTGTAAGTTTTTTGTATTGAGGGTCTGCTTTTGATTCTTGAACCTTCATGGAATCAAAAAAGTTAGTTTTTACTGCACCAGGTTCAATTAATGTAACTTTAATTCCAAATTGACCTAATTCATATCTGAGACATTCACTTAATCCCTCTAATGCAAATTTTGTACTGACATAAGCTGGAAATCCTGGCAATCCCATCCTTCCAATAACTGAACTGATATTTACAATAATACCTGAATTTTGATTCCTCATTATTGGAGAAACTTTTTTGATAATTCTTACGATACTAAAGAAATTAGTTTCAAATTGTTCTCTAAAATCATCCATTGATACATCTTCAGTACATCCAAATTGACCATAACCTGCGTTATTTACTAGAACATCTAACCTTCCTCCATTTGAAACAACTTGTTTAATTGCTGAATCAATTGATTCATCACTATTCACATCTAATTCAATTACATTTATTGGAAGATTTTCTTTTTCTGCAACCTCTTGAATTTTATACCCTTTTTTTATATCTCTCATACTTGCAAATGTTTGGTAACCCTCTTTTGCTAATGCTAAACAAGTTTCAAATCCTATCCCTGATGAACTACCTGTAACAAGTGCTACTTTTTGCATATGTGTGCTAAATTGTTGTTATATTTAATTCCATTTTGATTTATCAGACAAGTGGTTTATCCCCTTCAATAGGATCAATTAATTCTGTTTTTTCACCCTTGTTAATTCTTTCAAGAATCTCCAAGGCAGAAAGTTTGTGTAAATACTCATTGTTGTTTCCACATCTGTATGAAAATGTACATCTTGGACATCCTGATTCATTTTTACATGGGCACTCTTTAACGATGTACATACTTCTTTCAAGTGCTTTCTCAAATCTGTCATACAATGCTTTACTGGCTCCACTTCCACCAATTGCTCCATCATAAATGAAAATCAAGCCTGAATTCCCTAATGAAATACCTCCCAAGTCTTGAGATACTCCTCCTGTAATCATATTACTCCCTTCAATCACAACATGTTCTGTTGCATGATATCCACTTGCTTCTGTATATTCTCCATCTTCTGATTCTTCCATTGTTTTAAGGGGTCTAGGTGCATGAAATACAATTCCTTTAGTTACAAAATCATATTCTAATGGTGTATCAAGCAATACTTTTTCACCTTGTGTAATTTCTTGTCCTACCTCTATGTTGACATAACCGTATACCTTTTTTTGAATATGTAACTTACAAAATGCAATTTCTATCCCGTTGGCTTCCCTACTTTCAAAAATTGTTTCAATTGTTGGCCATTCTTCTGTAAGTGATTTCGTATAGTATGGATAGTCTTTTGGGATTCTTTCTAATTTTGCAAATTTTTTACTTGGATAATCAAACTCTTTTACTTTGTAACGAATTCCTGCCAAAAAATAGATTGCATCTCTATGTAATTCTTCTAAAGCAATAGGTAATACCCTATCACCAACTTTGTTTCCATTTAAGAAAATATCTATTGATTTCCCAATCCCTCTAATGCTATACTCATTTAATTTAGAATTTATTTTATCAAAATTTGGAATAATCCTGTTGTTGATTAATTGAAGATTTTCTTTAGTTATGTGGTGTTCTATTATTTCTTGATGTTCTTTTAATTCGTGTTTAGATATTGGTTTATCACATGCCATTGCAAGAACTTGGAATTCTTCTATAAACGGATTCTTGGGATCAATGTATGTTTTTTCAATATCTTCAAAATAATCATCAGGATGATTTTTGTAATATTGGGATATTGGATCATTCCCTAATGCCAAAAATGCATAACCTCTTTGTCCTTTTCTTGCAGCTCTTCCTATCCTTTGAATTAACCTGTTTACTGGGATTGTAGATGAAATTACGCAGTCAACATTTCCTACATCTATGCCTAATTCAAGTGTAGGAGTACATGAAATTGCTTGTAATTGATCTTCTTTGAACTGTCTTTCTACTGCAGTTCTATAGTTCACCATTAAACCTGCTCTGTGAACTTTGATGTTGACTTTTTGTTTTCTTGCTTGCATTGCTAATAACTCTGAATTTAAATGTGAATTACTAAACACCATTGTCTTGTGATTTTTTTCAGTTAGTTTCTTTGTTAACTCTACCATCAATGCCCTTTGGGTTCTAAGTGATGGGAAAATCATCACAAAATCTGTTTGACCTTTTTTCCCTGAGCCGTGAATAATTTGCATTTTTTCATCAAATAATTGTTCACAAAATTTCTTTGCATTCTCTAATGTAGCCGAAGCTGCAACAAATTGTAATTTATTATTACAAATTCTTTTCAGTCTTTTGATGATATAATGTACATTGGTTCCAAAAATTCCTGAATAAACATGTGCTTCATCTACTACCATAATTTTTGTTGAATGAAGTAACGATGAAAATTTTGTTTGATGCCAAAGATGATAATGTAACACATCAAAATTCGTGATTACGATTTGAGGTGGATTTTCAATAATTTCTATTCGTTCATCTTGTTTTGTATCTCCATCAAACACTTTGACACTAATCCCATTCTCTTTGGTAAATTTTTGAATTTTCGGATATTGATCTCGTGATAGAGCTTTTGTTGGATACACAAAAATTGCAAACACATTTCCTTTATTGGAATCTTTAACTATTTTTTGAATCACTGGAATTACAAATGCCTCAGTTTTACCTGATGCCGTAGGGGCTTCAATTACAATATTTTCTCCAAACACAATTTCTTGTATTGCATTTTCTTGAAATTTGTAAAATTGACTAATATCTAATCTTTCTAAATAATTAGAAATAGATTCATCCAGTCCTAATTCTTTTACTTTACAGCCCATTTTAGGTTCAGGATTACTCAAAATTTTGTATTCGGAGATATAATCTTTTTTTGAAAATAAAATATCTTCTGTTATTTTATCTGGTTTGTTTTTTCCAATAATCTCTTTGATTTCATTTTCGCTTCTAATGATTCCCTCCTCTTTTAATCCTTGAACTATTCCTTTCTCTGATACTAATCCTTTATCCCATCTGTAAAGAAATTCTAAAAATACTTCGTCGAAATTTTTTGAAAATTCTAGTAAATCTTCAATATTGCATTTTTCACAAGAAATATGCATTTTTTTATTGAATGTTTTTTGAATTTCTATTTTTGATTTACATTTAGGACATGAGAATTTCAAGATCTGTTTATTGTGAAATCTTTAGTGATTTATTGTTAATCTACACAATTAACTAGTGACATTATTAAGTCAAGAATTCGTCTTGAATTTAAAAATGGAAAAAATCAAAATCAATGAAATTTACAATCAGAATTGTATTGAGGGAATGAAATCCATCTCAAAAAATAAAATTGATCTTGTCGTCACTGATCCTCCTTTTGCTATAAATTTCAAGGCAAAAAAAGCAAATTACAATCGAACTTCATCTAAAGTTCTTTCAGGGTATAATGAAATCAAACCTGAAGATTACTATGATTTTACATTTGCATGGATGAATGAAGTTTTCAGAATTTTAAAAGATACTGGAAGTATGTATGTTTTTTCAGGGTGGAATAATCTTAAAGATATTCTACGTGCTTTGGATGATGTTGGTTTTATTACCATTAATCATATAATTTGGAAATATCAGTTTGGGGTAGTTACAAAAAAGAAATTTGTTACATCTCACTATCATTGTCTTTTTGTTTGTAAAGATGACAAAAAGAGAAAATTTTTCCCATTTTCTAGGTTCAAAAAAGATGAAAAAACAGAAGATGGACGCAGTCTTCATTATAGAGATAAAGAAGATGTTTGGGATATCAAAAGAGAATATTGGACTGGTGATGAAAAAACACCAACTAAACTTCCTTCTGAAATTATTAAAAAATTATTAGAATATTCAAGTGAAAAAAAAGATATTGTATTTGATCCATTTCTTGGTTCAGGACAAGTTGCAGTTATAAGTAAATCCCTTAAACGTAAATTTATTGGATTTGAAATTGTTCCTGATTATTATAAATTTGCCAAAAAACGATTAGATGAAAATTCGTATAGAATCAAAACATCAAAATAATTTTATTTATCTTTTGGTTCTTCTGTTTTCTTTTGACCCATTTTTGTAGATATTATTTTTTGTAATTCTTCATCTGTTTTTCCTTCTACTTTTATCCCAATTGATTTTGCAATTGTTTCTAATTTTTCTCGTTCTGTTTCAACTGGACCTGAAATTATTGGAGTTTGTTCACTTGTTTCTTTTATATGATCTTGAATTTCATTTTTAGCTTTGTTGTATTCATTAACTGCTTTTCCAAGTTTTTTTGCAGCTCCTGGAAGTTTTCCTGTACCTAAAATCAAGATTAATGCAACAAAGATAATAATCATCCATTCACTCCCTGCAATATTTAATGGGAAATCAAACATGTTGTATTGTATTATAATTTAAAATTAAACGTAATGTTGTGATTTATGCCTGATTGTTTAATATCATCATTGAATCTCAAAAATGAAAATATACTTTATGATTTATAGAAATTCATGATCAAATAGATATATGAAAAAAATTGAAGCAATCATTCGACCAGGATTGCGGGATGATGTTGTATCTGCAATCAAAAAATGTGGTGTTGGTGGTGTAACAATTCATCAAGTTCAAGGTCAAGGCGCACAAGATCCTCCTTTGGTTGGTCAATATTTTAGTCGAGATATGGTCATTTGTGTAGTTGATGATCCAAAATTAGATGAAATATTAAATGCAATTTCAAATGTTGCATGTTCTGGAAATAAGGGAGATGGAAAAGTCTTTGTAACTCCAGTTGATGATGCATTAGATATTTGCACTAAAAAACGTGGAACTACATCCATCTAATTTTGTATTTTTTGTGGTTCTAGATTCTTTTTAGATATTATTGCAAGTAGTGTGACTCCTACCCCTATCACACAAAATACCAAATATGGTGTTTCGTCTCCAAATGTTTGTGTGATTGGCCCTCCAATTGTTGGACCTAATGCCCAACCAATACCAAAAACTGTTTCATACGCCCCGATTATTTTCCCTGTGATCTGTTTTTTTGTTCTGCTTAGAATAATCTCCAAAGTTAATGGGAAAAATATACTAAATCCGAATCCCATCAGAATCAATGCAATTCCAAATGAAATAATGGAATCTGCAACTATTGCGATGGCCAAACCTGCTGAAACTGACATTGTAGCTGCAATCAAAGTTTGACTGGTTCTTTTTGCAAATTTGCCTGCTAGTGCCAATGATACTACTCTTGATATTCCAAAAACAAAATACAACAATAGAATATTTGTAGCACTCATACCGTTATCGTCAAGAAATGCTGGAAAAATTGTAAGTATTATGCCAAAAGATGATGTACAGAAAATTAATAAAATTATAACTTCGGGAAATTTTTTCATTTCTTTAATTGCTGAAAGAGAAATTCTATCTTGGTGTACGTTGATTTTTTTTCTAGATATTAATAATGCGGAAATTATTGCAGCAGCTAAAATAAATGCAGTAATCTGAAACATTATTCTATATGTTACATCTAATCCTTCAAGAATCACTGTTCCAAGTAATGGCCCTATCATAAACCCAATTACAAAAAACATTGTAAACCATGAGATGTTTCTCACCCTGTTTTTTTCTGAACTCTCATTGGCAATTATTGCCTGACATGGTGGCCAGAAAAATGCATGAGCCACACCTGTCATGATCCTATATCCCATTATTTCTGGAACTGATTGTGCAATTGATAATAGGTAAATTGATGCAGAATTAATTGCAGCCCCTATTGCTAAAAGATATCCATTGTTAATTCTATCTAGTAAAATTCCTACAAAAAGTGGAATGAACATATACGGAACAAAATTAGTCAATCCAATTAATCCTAATTCAGAATATGTGGCACCAATCACATTTTTTGCAAATAGTGGTAAAATTGGACCATGCAATCCATAAGAAATTCCTATGATTAGTCCTGTGAGATTAACTAGTATCAGAACTCTGTTCATTTGTATGCTGCAACCATTATTGCTCCACCCATAAGGTCTTTCTCAAATTCAACTTTGGAGAATTTTTCTAGCAATAGTTTTTCTAATTTTTTATTTTGAGGCCATCTTTTGTAAGTTCCATAAAGTGTTCCAAATTTTAACCCTAATCTTCCTCCTGCAATTAATGCAAGAATTGGAAGAATGCATCTTAGATAAAATGAAACACCTGTTCTAAAAAATAATTCATCAGGTTTGCCCAAATCAACAATAACAAATCTGCCTCCTTTTTTTAAAACTCTATGAACTTCAGAAATCGCAATTCTCAAATTTATTGCATCTCTTAATGAATATCCACATAATACTGCATCAAATTCTTCTCCTCTAAATGGAATATGTTCAAAAACACCATTTGCCATATCTGGTAATTCTTCAAAATACGTGCTTGTATTTTTTAACATTGGAACTAGTGGATCATAAAGTGTAATTGAAATTTTCCCATCTGTTAATTTTTGTGCTGTCTTTGACATATTTCCAAAACCTGAACCTGCATCTAAGATTTTATTTCCTGGAAGTACTCTTTGTGAAATTCCACGATTTCTATGTTCTACATCTTTACCTAAAGAAATAATGGAATTTACTTTGTCATAAATTGGAATAATTTCTCGAAGCACATCCATTACTTCGCCCCAGTAACTTCCTAAACCCATAGTTTATCGTCTTTGTATGCTAGTTTGAATAGTTTTCAAATCTATTACTTCTATTCTTTAGAAAATTTTGATGAGTTTTGAGAATAATTTTGTAAATCTGTCTCAGAAACTTTTTCAAATACTTTAGATTCTGTTGTAATTTTTGCCATCTTTACATGATTGACTCCTTCTTTTTCTTCTGCTTTGAGATTAATTGCTGCAATTGCTAAAGATGCTGCATCATCCAAACTCATATCTTTACTATAATATTTTTCTAAAAATCCATTGACTTCATCTGAATCTGAACCAATTGCAATTGCTGAATATTGTACATATGTTCCACTAGGATCTGTAATGTATATCGATTCTCCTTTTTGATCAACCCCTGCAATAATCATGGCAACTCCGTTTGGACGTACTCCTCCATATTGAGTAAATTGATGAGCTTGATCTGCTAAATGTTTAGCAACTGTTGCCACTTCTACTGATTCATCATATGTCATTTTATTTCCTTGTGAAAAGAATCTTGCACCATCTACTTGAACACGTGCATCAGGAATGTATCCTGCTGCTGCAATACCTATGTGAAAATCAACTTGGAAAATCTTCTGTGTAATATTTTTAGTTTGTAATGCTCTTGGTTTTTCTTCAACTGCCATAATGACTCCTTCTTTTGTACTAATACCCAATGCTAGAGTTCCTCTTTTTACCGTCTCCATGGCATATTCAACTTGGTAAATTCTGCCGTCTGGTGAATACATTGTAGGGGTCATATCATAACCGCGTGATGCCATCATAATATCACGAGTCTATACTCAGTCAATTTAAGGGTATTTTTTCACTATATTATTTTAGAAATAAAATAATGGTATCAAAATGAACAACTAATACATTTGAAAAATAAAATTGTAAATGAAATACATGACACAAAATGCGATCAAGAATTTTTAACCAAACTTATATAATATCAAAACACCATTTGCAAATATCTTGGTAAAGCATGATCCGTTTGCTAATGCAACAAAGCAAGTGAATGATGCATGTGATATTCTAGGTATCAAAGATAAAGAATTACGTGAATATTTGGCAATGCCGAACAAAGTTTTGAGAGTTAAAATTCCCGTAAAAATGGATAATGGAAAAATTAGAGTTTTCACAGGTTTTCGTAGTCAACACAATAATGATAGAGGTCCATACAAGGGTGGTATTCGTTATTTCAATCCTGAAGGTGGTGTTGAATACATGGAACGTGAAGTTATGGCACTTTCATCCTGGATGACTTGGAAATGTGCAATTGTCGATATACCACTAGGTGGAGGCAAAGGTGCAATCTATGTCAATCCAAAAACTGAGAAACTCAGTGATGGTGAATTAGAGAGACTAACTAGAGGATTTGCATACAAAATCTCTGAAATTATTGGACCTGAAAAAGATATTCCAGCACCTGATGTTTACACTACAGGACGAGAAATGACACAAATTATGGACACATTTAGCAAACTAAACGAAAACAAATATTCTCCAGGAGTAATAACTGGAAAACCAATTTCTATGGGAGGTTCACTTGCAAGAAATGTTGCAACTGGACTTGGTGCAGCATATACTGTTAGAGAAGCTGCAAAGACTTTGAAATTAAATCTTAAAGGCGCAAAAGTTGTCTTACAAGGATTTGGAAATGCATCTACATTTGCAGGAGAATACTTAGAAAAAATGGGTGCCAAAGTCATTGGCGTCAGTGATTCTAAAGGTTCTATTTCAATTCCTAAAGGTGCAAAGGTTAGTGCAATTTTAGAGCATAAACAAAAGAAAGGTTCTGTTGTTGGTTTTCATGGCAGTAAAAAAATCTCGACTGAAGAATTACTTACCACTAAATGTGATGTACTAGTCCCTGGTGCATTAGAAAACCAAATTGATGCAAAATTGGCAGCAAAACTTCAATGTAAAATTATTGCAGAAGCTGCAAATGGCCCAACATTACCTGAAGCTGATCCAATTATTCAGAAAAAGAAAATTTTGGTAATTCCTGATATCTTGGCAAACTCTGGTGGCGTGTGTATCTCTTATCTTGAGTGGGTACAAAATAACATGGGTTACTATTGGACTTTTGATGAGGTTGCAAACAAAATGGAGAAAAATATCACTAAAGGATTCAAAGATGCATATGCAGTTTCAAAGAAGCATAAAATCGATATGAGAAAAGCCACTATGGTACTAGCTGTTGAGCGGGTGCTTGAGGCATTTAATCAAAAAGGTATTTGGCCTTAACCAAAATACGATTCATAACACACTAACTGTTCAATAAACATAATTTTTCCTTTAGTAATTTTTCGTAATTTTTTCTTAAATGTTGTATCTATACTAGTTCTTCTTTGTAATAGTTGGATTGCTTTTTCAGTGAGTTTTTGTCCATGTCTATCTCTATCAAAAAGTAAAATGATATTGTCATATTCTGACACTGTATCTGCAAAATTTACCATTCCTCCAAACCTATGAAATTCTAAAATTTTACCTAAATATCCTAATTTTCTTAATGCTTTACTATCTCTTTTACCTTCAACTATTACTGTTTGATTGACTGTGTTTAATTGAAAAATAAATTCTTTTAATTCTGCAATTTCCTGCTCAGTTATTCTCATCAATTAATCTTCCTCATCAAATTCTTCTTCATCTTCAATTCCCAAAATCTCTTCAAGATACTCTTTTGCCTCATTGATGTTCTCTAGAAAATATTGAGCAATTTCGGGGTAATCCTCAAATGAACTTGTACTGCCAGTACTAATTCCGCCATACCCGCCAATTTCCTGTTCCATCACATCTTGGCCATCATCCAAATCAATTTCCCTATTTAGAGAATTTTCGTTCAAACGTGTTCCACAACATGGGCATCTGGCTCTAGTTTTTAGCATAATTTTATTTAAAATACGCATGCGTATTTACTTTTTGTAACATCACTTGAACAAATGAACGATTACTTGAACGATTTTGACATCACTTGAACGAAATGGTTCCACACTTGAACGATTATGATTCCACTTGAACGATTTGTAAAATCACTGAAATAATATCATGTTCAT
>JAANXA010000003.1 GCA_018263505.1 Candidatus Nitrosopumilus sp. | reverse complement strand
AAAGAAGCAAAGAAACCTGCAGCAAAGAAAGAAGCAAAGAAACCTGCAGCAAAGAAAGAAGCAAAGAAACCTGCAGCAAAGAAAGAAGCAAAGAAACCTGCAGCAAAGAAAGAAGCAAAACCAGTAAAAGAAAAAAAATTAACTAAAAAAGAATTAGAAGAAGCAAAAAAAGAAGCAGAAAGAACTCTAGAAGAAGAATTAGAAGAACAACTTACTGATAAAGAAATTGAAAATTTCCAAATTGAAAAAGTTGACATGGAGAGACTCACAAACAAAGTTTGTGACATCTTAGCAGAACGTGAATCTGATGGAATGTTCCAAAGTGAATTGTGGAAGAAGCTTAAACTTACAAGTCGTGATGGTTCTAGATTGGCATTAAAACTTGAAAGAATGGGAACTATTACCCGTGAAAAATTACTTGAGAATAATAGGTGGACTTACAAATTAATTCTAAAGAAAACTCCTATCAGTACTTTATCTATTGAAAATTCTCCATGTCTTACTTGTACTGTTGAACAAAAATGTACTCTTGAAGGTGAGATAAGTCCTAAAAATTGTCAATTTATCGAAGATTGGGTAATTGCTGAATTGAAAAAACCTTCGAAGAGCAAATGAAACTACAAGATGCTCGAAAAGATCATTATCGTAAATTAGCCCATGAACAAGGTTTTCGAAGTAGAGCTGCATACAAACTCAAAGAATTAAATCAATCCTATCGAATCATCGGTCCTGGATTTGGTGTTTTAGATCTTGGTTGTGCTCCTGGTGGCTGGACTCAGATGGCTGTAAAATTAACTGGAAATCAAGGAAAAGTTATGGGAATCGATTTATCTTATGTTGAAGAAATTCCAGGTGCGTATCTAATTCGTGAAAATATTGAAGATGAACATGTAATTGACGAAATTATGTCTTATTTTGGGCGTAAAATCAATGCTGTAATATGTGATCTTTCTCCAAAAGTAAGTGGTAATTGGTCAGTTGATCATGCAAAACAAATTTCATTAAATTATGATTGTGTAAAAATTATGGACAAAGTTTTATCAAACAAAGGAAATGCTGTCTTCAAAGTTTTTGATGGTGAATATTCAAAAGAATTTACTGATTATGTAAAGAAAAAATTTGCACGAATTAATCTCACAAAACCCAAAGCAAGTAGAAAACAAAGTAGTGAGTTATACTGTGTCTGTCTGGGTTTTATTGGTTAGCTTTTACAATTTCAACAATTTCATTTATTTTTGCATTTGTTCTAAATCCTGTTGGACTAAATGATGTAACACTGGATTTGAAATTATTTTTCTGTAAATTTGATATCATGTTTTCTAATTTTGGAGGCGATGATTTCATTTTTGATGCAATTTCATCTAAAGTAAAATAAGTTACTGGCATTTCTGACTCTTCTAGACACTTTAAGGTGGTCTTCTCACACATTTTATCTACTTTATAATTTGGAATTTCATTTAACATATTTTTCACAAATTCTTTATCAAATATTTTTCCTATCCATAGTGGTCCTGCAATACTGATTTTTGATTCACATAATTCGCAATCTAATTCTTGGTTTATTGAAGTTTTTCTGTTTCCACAATTTTTACAATGTAAAATATATCCAATATTTTCTTGTTGATCTGGTCTGTTTAACACTTTGACATATGTTCTATAGTAATGCATTTCACTTTCTACAAACATTGGAATAATCTCTACACCTAATCTTGCAGCTACCATCCTTAGACATCCTAGTACCAATCTTATTGCAATTTCATTTCCATATTCTGTTCTTACTGGAATTCCTCCATACTTTCTCTTACATGCATTTTGGAACAACCCATTTAGAACTTGAAGATCTGTTGCTGCAGTAGATAATATTCCTCCATGCATTGTTGCTCTAACTCCACAATCAAAAAACGCTGCAGGCGAGCCAAATGGATCAATATCCACAATTGAACCTCTTTTGCCTTTTTTTGAATATTTGCTCAAAAATCTACATACTTCCAATTCAGAAAATTCAATATTTTTAATGTCATTAAGATTGGATGAATATTTTGCCATTTTTAGCGCACTAGGATTAAGATCATTGATAACCAAATTATCAATTTCTAATTCTTTTGCAACACGTAAACCACGTGCACCTATTCCTGATAATCCTTCTAAGAAAATTTTTGGGCCTTGAAATTTTTTTAGAAATGTAGCATATACAACGATTGAAAAATCTCTATTCAATTTTGCTTTTGGATTAAAAAATGCAGGCTTTTTTGGTGGAACTTTTTCTGTGATTGATTTTTTTGGAACTAAAAGTTTTGTGTCTCCTTCAACAATCTCTTGAAAACATTCATCTGATAACTCCAACCATTTTTCTATTTTTTTTAACCCTATAACGGTTTAATACTTGTCAAAAATATGCCATTTGTGCAGATTTGTGGAATTGATGATGCAGGACGAGGTTCTATGTTGGGACCATTAGTAATAGCTGGAATCTCTTTAGATAAAAAAAATTTGAAAAAATTAACATCATTGGGTGTTAAAGATTCAAAAAAACTTTCACCATTATTACGTGAATCTCTATATAAAAAAATTATTTCAATAGTTGATGATTATTATGTTGCAAAAATCCCTCCTCGTTCAATTGATGCTAGTGTGAAAAAGCATTGTCTTAATGGATTAGAGGCAAAATATATGGCAAAAGTTGTTTCAAAATTAAATCCTGATACATCTTATGTTGATTCATGTGATGTAAATCCTAAAAGATTCGGAAAAGAAATTTCACTTCTTTCTGGAAATTCCAAAATTAAATCATATCATCATGCTGACAGTAGATTTGTGGTTGTTTCAGCTGCATCTATTCTTGCAAAAGTAACTCGTGATAAAGCAATAACAAAATTAAAAAAAGAATATAATTTGGGGAGTGGTTATCCATCTGATTCTACTACTGTAAAATTTGTCAAAAAATATTATAAAAAAAATCAACAAATGCCTAATTTTGTGCGTAAAAGTTGGAAACCTGTTCAAAAAATAATTTCAAATAATTAGTTTCTAAATGTCGCAATTACCATTGCATGATCCTTATCGTACGGATGTAGATCAATTGATTGTATTACATCAAATTTTTCTTTTAATTTTTCAATTTCTTCATCTACTATTCTTTTTGGAGCTTTTGTAACATCAATACTTCTTGTTTTGATGACAAGAAAAAAATATCCTCCTTTTTTTAAAAACATCTCACAATTATTTATTGCAATTTCTGTTTGATCTGGTTGAGCAATATCTACATAAACTACATCCACTTTTCCAAACACTGAAAAATATTCTTTAGGCTTTCTTGCATCTTGTAAAATTGGCATGATATTTTTTCTATATGCTGCAACTCTATCTAGAAAATCACGTGCAACTCTACTTGCATGTTCAACTGCAAAAATGATCCCGTTTGGACCTACAATATCTGAAATATGACTTACAGTTGTTCCAGTTGATGCACCTAAATACAAAACCTTAGTTTTGTTTTCAAAAGGGAAATCATTTAAATCATTCATTATTGATGCTGCTAATTTGCTTCTAAATGGATCCCATAATCTGTACTCTATACCTTTTTTAATAATTAATTTTTCTTTATACACTTGATTTCCTGGAACAAAATTTTCAGTTGCTAATTTTTTTTCGCCATCTGATTTTATCCAAAAATATGATTGATTACCTTCTTCCAAATCTTTTTCTCTTTTTACCTGAATTTGTTCTTTCATATCTATCTCCACCTTCTCTTCTTCTATCTCCACCTTCTCTTCTTCTATCTCCACCTTCTCTTCTTCTATCTCCACCTTCTCTTCTTCTATCTCCACCTTCTCTTCTTCTATCTCCACCTTCTCTTCTT
>JAANXA010000029.1 GCA_018263505.1 Candidatus Nitrosopumilus sp. | reverse complement strand
TCAAGAATTTCTCAAACTTGGAGAAAATTTACCTATTAGAATTTTTCAAGTTGTACCTGGAGGTCTCCCAGTTGATGCAAAATTTAGTAATAGTAAATCTCTAACTCTAGCACAAGAAAAATTAGCTGTTAAAAATCCACATGTACTTGGTTTAGGTGAAGTTTTTTCTTGGACAAAAGTTACTTTACGTGAACCTAAAACAATGAAATCTCTTTCTGCAATGTTAGAATGTGATTGTATTATCAATGGACATACTGCAGGTGCTAGTGAAAAAAAACTCAATGCTTATGTTTCATCTGGAGTACTTTCATGTCATGAACCAATTAATTTTGATCAAGTCTTAGAACGATTACGTCTAGGAATGTGGATTATGATTAGAGAGGGTTCTATAAGACGCGATTTGAAAGAAATCATTCCACGTGTTTTGTCACATGGAACATATCTTAATCGATTAATGTTTTGTTCTGATGGACTTGATCCTTTGGATATTTCTAAATTTGGTCACATTGATCATTGTATTAGAGAATCTATCAAACAAGGACTAAAACCTATTGATGCAATTACTATGGCATCCAAAAATAATTTTGATTATTATAATATGGGAAAAGATTTGGGTGGAATTGCACCTGGGAAATTAGCAGATATTTTAATTTTCAATGATCTGAAATCATTTAAACCAAATCATGTTTTTGTTGGAGGAAAACATATTGTTTCAAATGGAACTTTTGTCAAACCGATAAAGAAAAAATTGATTTCACCATGGATTAAAAAAACTGTAAATTTGAAAAATTTTTCAAAAGATGATTTTCTTTTAAAATCAAAAAATAATGATGTAACTGCAAATACTATCTATATGCAAACTGAGATAATTACAAAAATTGGTTCATCACAACTTAATGTGAAAGATGGTCACGTGTCTGCATCTTTAGATTCTGATGTATGGAAGGTTGCAGCATTTGATAGAATCCATGGAAGCAATAGACATTCAATTGGATTCCTTGAAAATTTTGGTGCAGATATTGGTTCTTTTGCATCTACTTGGAGTTTTCATGAAAATGACTTGATAGTAATTGGTTCAAATGATTCTGATATGGCAATTGCGTCTAATCATTTAATCAAAAATCAAGGAGGGTTAGTTGTTGTTAAATCTGGAAAAATCTTAGCATCATTACCATTACAATTTGCTGGAATTGTATCCACTGAATCTTTTGAAAAAGTCTCATCAAATTTTGAAAAAATCAATAATACCCTTGTAGATTCTGGCTGTATTTTCCCTAGACCTCATTTGATTCCTTTATTCCTACCTTTTCTTGCATTACCATCTGTGAGAATTCTTTCTGGTGGAATTGTTGATGTGAAAAAAAGAAGCTATATTCAACCGATCAACTAAGTAATGTTAAAAAGGGGGATTTCGCGGATTGAATTTGAATTTAAATGGCATCTATTCAACAAGGACCAAATGGACCTGTTTTGGTTTTAAAAGAAAGTGCGTTACAACAAAAAGGTAAAGATGCACAACAAAACAATATCGCTGCAGCAAAATTAGTGGCTGATTTAGTAAAAAGTAGTTTAGGCCCACGTGGATTGGACAAAATGCTCGTTGACTCTTTAGGTGATGTTACAATTACAAATGATGGTGCAACAATTCTCAAAGAAATTGATGTTCAACATCCCGCAGCAAAAATGATTGTTGAAATTTCTAAAACGGTTGATAATGAAGTAGGTGATGGTACAACTTCTTCAGTAGTTTTTGGAGGTACATTATTGGCAAGAGCCGAAGATCTTCTCAAAAAAGATGTTCATTCTTCAGTAATCATTGAAGGTTTCCAAGTGGCTTCTGAAAAAACTCTTGAAATTTATTCAGAATTATCAAAGAAAATTAAACCTGATGATAGAGAATCACTTCTTAAAATTGCTAAAACTAGTATGCAATCAAAATTAATTTCTGAAGATAGTGACATTCTGTCGAAAATTGTAGTTGATGCAATTCTAAGTATTGTAGTTAAGAAGGGAGATGATTATACTGTTGATCTTGAAAATATTAAAGTCGAAAAGAAATCTGGTGGTTCTATTGTAGATACTCAAATTGTAAAAGGAATTGTTTTAGATAAAGAAATTGTTCATAGTGGAATGCCAACAAAAATTGAAAAAGCAAAAATTGCTTTACTCAATTCTGCGTTAGAAATAGAAAAAACTGAAATGAGTTCTGAAATTAGAATTTCTGATCCTACTCAAATGCAGATGTTCTTAGAAGAAGAAAATAGAATGCTAAAAACGATGGTTGACAAGTTACACGATGTTGGTTCTAATGTTTTAATTTGTCAAAAAGGAATTGATGATATTGCACAACATTATCTTGCTAAACATGGTATCATGGCAGTAAGACGTGTAAAAGAAAGTGACATGATTAAACTATCAAAAGCTACTGGTGGACGAGTTATTAGTAATTTAGATGATTTATCTGAGAATGATCTTGGTTATGCAAATTTGGCTCAACAAAAGAAAGTTGAATCTGATAAATGGGTCTTCATTGAAGGTTGTAAACATCCACAATCAGTTACTATGCTAATTCGTGGTGGTTCACAACGTGTAATTGATGAAGTTGATCGTTCCATTCATGATTCTTTAATGGTTGTAAAAGATGTAATTGAAAAACCAGAAATTGTAGCAGGTGGTGGTGCTCCAGAAGCATTTGCAGCATCTCAACTCAAAGACTGGGCAGATAATTTTGATGGCAGAGAACAACTTGCAATTAAAAAATTTGCTGAAGCATTAGAAATTATCCCATTGACTATTTCTGAAAATGCAGGAATGGATCCAATTGATACAATGGCTACATTAAGAGCAAAACAAAATCATGGTCAAAAATGGACAGGAATTGATGCTAAAAACACAAAGATTGCTGATATGTTATCTATTGATGTTATAGAACCAATTGCAGTTAAAGAACAAATCATTAAATCTGCAACTGAAGCTGCATGCATGATTCTTAGAATTGACGATGTGATTTCTGTTTCTGGCGGTCCTGCTGCCGGTGGCGGAATGCCTCCTATGGGTTAAAACTTAAGCGTTTATTTTTTCATGAATCATTATTGTATAAACTTGGTATTGATCTTGGTGGAACCAAAACTGAAGCAATTCTATTAGATGAGAATCTAAATGTTTTAGAACAAAAAAGAATTTGGACTCCTCAATCACATTATCTAAATATCATTAATTCAATTTCTTCATTAGTTTTTGATTTATCTAAAAATATTTCTGATTTTTCTTTAGGTGTATGTACGCCTGGTGCAATTTCACAACAAACTGGTTTGATAAAAAATAGTAATACTCAATGTTTGATTGGAAGAGCATTCAAAGAAGATTTAGAAAATAAAATAGGGAAAAAAATCTTGATTGAAAATGATGCTAATTGTTTTGCTATGGCAGAAGCTAAAATAGGAATAGCTAAAGATTATGATTTTGTTTTTGGTGTGATACTGGGTACTGGAGTAGGCGGTGGAATTGTAATTGATAAAAAATTTCATCATGGTAGAACCAACATTGCTGGTGAATGGGGACATCACACATTACATCCTCACGGAAATTCTTGTTACTGTGGAAAAAATGGCTGTGTTGAAACTTACATTAGTGGTCCATCATTAGAAAACCGTTGGTTTGAAATTACAGGGAAAACACAACTCATGCCTGACATAGTATCAAATCTTGATAATGAATTAGGAGAAAAATGGAAGAATGAATTTTTAGAGAATTTTGGATATGGTCTTGCTAATGTAATTGATATTTTAGATCCAGATGCAATAGTTCTTGGAGGTGGTTTATCAAATATTGATTTTTTGTATACTGAAGGTAAGAATTCTATTTATGAAAAAGTTTTTTCAGATCTTGTTGAAACACCTATTCTTAAAAACAAACTAGGTGATTCTGCTGGTGTGTATGGTGCTGCATTATTGGAAGAATAATTTTTTATTATTCAAATTTGTTTTTAATTTTTAAAACTTTTTCAACCATTTCATTTACGTTAATATCTAATTCTGTAGAAACCAAAATTAATCCTGCACCTTTAATTGACATAGTTATTCGATAAATTTTTTCATATTTTGCTAAGGCAAAAATTGGTTTTCCTATTTTTTCATTTGTTTTTTTACGAGTAGACCATCTATACACAGCTTGAGATAGAGACATTTCTGTTTCTTCTTTTGTCAAATAGCTTTTTAATCCTGGACGTGTTTTGTCTGTCAATTCCCCAAAATCGTAAATTCCTACATATCTAATTTTTTTGTCACATTCTAAAATTGCATCACAAATTTTTTCGTATTCCAAATTCATCACTATTGAGGTTCAATGGTTGCAGGTGGTTTACTTGAAATAGTATATGTTACCCAAGTTACATCTTCAATCTCATTTGTAATTCTATTACTCATCTTCTCCAAAAGCCCATGCGGTAATCTAGTCCAATCTGCAGTCATTGCATCAATTGAATCTACTACTCTAATCATAATTATGTTTCCATATCTCCTTTCATCTCCTACCACTCCTACTGCTCTATCATCGCCTACTGCTGCGTATGCTTGCCATACTTTTTCATACAAATCAGCTTTAATCAATTCCTCCTCCACAATTTTACTTGCAACTTTGGAAATTTTTAGTTTTAATGGTGTAATTTCACCTATTATTCTAACTGCTAGTCCTGGACCTGGAAATGGATGTCTCATGAAAAGATTTTCTGGAACTTTTAGAATTTTTGCAATATTTCTTACCTCATCTTTGTATAATTCTTTTAATGGCTCTAAAATTTCTAAACCTAACCATTCGGGTAATCCCCCTACATTATGATGCGATTTTATGACAACTGCAGGACCTTTAGAGACTCCACTTTCAATTATATCTGGATAAAGCGTACCTTGAGCTAACCATTTGAATGGTCCATTTTTCTCTGCAAATTCAGTAAAAACACGAACAAACTCTTCACCTATAATCTTCCTCTTTCTCTCAGGATCTTCTACTCCTTTGAGTTTTTCAATGAATTTATCGGCAGCATCCACTGATGTAAAGTTTAATTTGAAATTTTCTTTAAACATTTTCTCAATTTCTTTTTCTTCATTTAATCGTAACAAACCATTATTTACAAAAACACATTTTTGTCTATCTCCAATTGCTTTGTGAATAAGTAATGCAACTACTGTGGAATCAATTCCTCCACTAACTCCACATAATACATCACCTTCAATTTTTGAAATTTTTTCAACTGCTGAATCAATGAATCCTTCCATCGTCCATTCTTGTTTTGCTTGACATACCTTTAAGACAAAATTTTTTAGAATTTCTGAACCTTGTTCTGTGTGAACAACTTCAGGATGAAACTGAATTCCATAAATTGATTTTTCTTCAGATGCAATAGCTGCAGCTTTTGCTCCTTCAGTATGTCCAATAACATTAAATCCTGGAGGAATTTCTTCTGCTTCATCACCGTGACTCATCCAT
Source organism: Candidatus Nitrosopumilus sp. (assembly GCA_018263505.1). GTDB lineage: Archaea > Thermoproteota > Nitrososphaeria > Nitrososphaerales > Nitrosopumilaceae > Nitrosopumilus. The sequence goes on along the minus strand of JAANXA010000029.1, from coordinate 6,873 downwards.
GCTCTAACTGATTCACCAATCCCATTTAGAAGATCTTTGTTACTATCAATAGATAGTAATGATGAACCATACTCTTTGTTTGCCCTTTTCACTTTACCTCCAAATTTGTTAACAATTAATTGATGACCATAACAGATTCCAAGTAAAGGCAAATTCATATCAAAAATTCTATTTTCTGGAATTGGAGCATCTGAATTATACACACTTGACGGACCTCCAGAAAAAATTATTCCTTTTGGATTTAATTTTTCTAGTTCTTCAAAACTAATATCATATGGAACAAGTTCTGCAAAAACAGAGAATTCTCTAATTCGTCTACAAATTAAATGACTATATTGAGACCCAAAATCTAAAACAATTATTTTATCCATATTATCACTTGTTGATGTTTTCAAGCATACGTGTTAATGACCACCCTGCAGTATTGATAAGTTCATTGATTCTTTCTTTTTGTCTGTAGTTTTTGATAATTATTTCTCTAATGTCTGAACCATTTTTGTTAATTATATAATCAATAATTGCTTCTTTTTGAATTCTACCATTTTCGGCCTCTGTAGAATCTTTCTTTTTCATTTCTCCAATTATTCTATCTAAGAAAAATGATTTGAATGGTGGGGTATCTGCACTTATTTCGACTTCATTATCTAAAACTATTGAAACCTGTTCTGGAGTGACAAATGCATTGGCTATTATTTTTCCATCATTTCCTCTTTTAATTGGAATTGAATCGGTTTTTTGTTTTACTTTAATTTCTGGATTTTGATTCTTTCTTTCTAATTGAGATGCTTTTGTAAAACTTGAATCTATTAATGATGAGTCTAATAGCACGATATTTTTTTCTAACATCTCTATGGATTCCTGATGTCTGTTAATCTGTTCGATCAAACTTTCTTTTAACGCAACAATATCTTTTACTTGTTTCTCTGAAAATTTCATGATTCAATTAATGTATGATGGGTATTAAATGCATTCTAGGTTATTGTAATATTCACAGTTTTGTATGAAATTTTTTTAAATCCTTTGATCGGCCTTGATGTTGTAAGTAACTCTGATTTTGTTTTAGTTGCTAACCATTCTAAAAGTAATTTCCCTTTACTTAATTTCATTAATTTTATCTTCCTATCTGATTTTTTTGTATTTGAATACTTTCCAATTCTTTCTCCAAAATCCATTCCAAACAAAATAATTTTTTTTGCTTCAAAATAACTTGCAAAAAATACTCCCCTATCCCCATCTGTAAATCCTCCAAAATTCTGTATTTTATCAAATGGATTTGATTGAGTAGTTCCAATACATTTTTTTATTTTTTTTGAAAATTCTAATTTATTCATATTATCTCCATGTGCATGAATTACAAATATTGATTTTTTAGAAACTTTTTTTAAAGATTTTTCATCCCCATCTAAATCTGAAATTACAATTTCTGGAATTATTCCATTTTCTAAAAGTGGTTTGATGGAACTATCTGCTGCAATTTTTATTGATTTTTTCATTTTTTTAAGTTCTGGAATCGCAGTTGATAAAGAAGGTCCTGAACCAATAACTAAAACTGATTTACCTTTAATTAATTTAGAAATTTCTTCATTGATGTTAGTTTTTTTTAAAATAGAGTTTAAAATTACAGCTGATTCCTTGTCTTTTTTCTCATCGTATTTGAATTCCTTTAAAATTTCTAAATATTTTTTCCTCCAACCCAAAATCATCATATCACTCAAATTGTATTAGTTTTTGATAAATCCTGTGACTAAAATTGCAAATGTGGGTGTAGGTGGAACTAATCCTGTTCGTATTATGAGTATTTTAAACACTAGTCCTGAATCGTATAACAAAAAATCCATTCATGTGAATAAAAGTGATATAAAAAATTCTGTAAAACAAATGGAAAATGATGGTGCTGATTTTATTGATGTTGGAGGCATGTCTACTGCTCCGTATCTGTCTACTCTTGTTTCAGAAAATGTTGAAACAAAACGAATAACTAACGCAATTAAAATAATTCAAAATTCTTCAAATTTACCAATTTCTATTGATACTTGCAGAGCAAATGTTGCAAGAACTGCTTTAGAGTTGGGTGTAGAAATAATCAATGATATTTCAGGATTAAAATTTGATAAAAAAATGAGTGATGTTATTTCTAAATTTGATCCTTCATTAATTCTATGTGCGTATGATTCCAAAATTGTTTCTGGGAATGTTACTTGTACAAAAAAACTTCTTCGAGAAAGTTTGAAAATTGCTAAAGAATCAAATATTTCCCTTGAAAAAATAATTTTAGATCCTGCTATTGGATTTTTTAGAAAAACTGGTTATGGTCCATTTTTTACAAAAATTAAATCTGATTGGATAAAAAGAGATCTATCCATTTTACAAAATCTAAAATCTATAAAACAAAGTCTTCCTATTCTTATCTCTGTTTCAAATAAATCATTTATTGGAAATCTTTTAGGAGAACAAAATCCTTCTGATCGATTATTTGGTTCGATCGCAGCAGAATCTATTTCTGTAATTAATGGTGTTGATGTCATTCGTACTCATAATGTAAGTGCAACAAAAGATTCAATCATAATAGCGTCAAATTTAATAAAATAACGTAAAGGCTTATAATTAATCTCAAACTTTCGTAACAAGGTTTCATTGGAATTTAAAGAAGGTTTAACTTTTGACGATGTTCTTCTTGTACCCAAATATTCTGATATTACAAGTAGAAGTCAAACTAATCTAAGTACAAAATTATCTCGAAATATTTCGATAAATTTACCATTTGTGAGTGCAAATATGGATACTGTAACTGAATCTGCTATGGCTACAATTATGGCTCGTATTGGAGGAATTGGAATCATTCATAGATTTTTAACAATTCAAGAACAGGCAAATGAAGTTCTTAAAGTAAAACGTTCTGGTAGTGTGATGATTGAAAATCCATATTCTATCAATTTGGAAAAATCCATTAAAGATGCTAAAGAATATGCTGAGGAGAAAGAAATTTCTGGTCTTTTAGTAGTTGACTCTGCTTCAAAATTAGTTGGAATTGTAACTGAACGAGATTTGTTATTTGCAAATTCAAATGGAACAATCCGTGATATTATGACAAAAGATGTTGTCACTGCAAAGCCTGGTGTTACATTAGATGAAGCAAAAGAAATTTTACATAAACACAGAGTTGAAAAATTACCAATTGTTGATGAATCTGGAATTGTTAAAGGATTAATCACTAGCAAAGATATTACTAATAATACTGATTTTCCAAATGCTTCTAAAGATAAGAAAGGTAGACCTCTTGTTGGAGCTGCAGTTGGTGTTAAAGGTGACTTTTTAGAAAGAAGCGAATCTCTTTTAGATGCAGGTGCTGATGTACTAGTTGTTGATATTGCACATGGTCATAGTGAAAATGCATTAAGTACAGTGAGAAATATCAAAAAAGCATTTCCTGATTGTGAATTGATTGCAGGAAATATTGCAACAGCTCAAGGCACTGAGGATTTGATTAAGGCAGGAGTTGATGCAGTAAAGGTTGGAGTTGGTTCAGGTTCTATTTGTATTACTAGGGTCATTACAGGTTCTGGTGTTCCTCAATTAACTGCTGTAATGGATTGTGCAAAAATTGGAAATGATCATGGTATTCCAATTATTTCTGATGGTGGCACGAGAACTTCTGGTGATGCAACAAAGGCATTGGCATCTGGAGCTTCATCTGTAATGGTAGGAAGTATGCTTGGCGGTACTGATGAATCCCCTGGTACAGTTCTTACCAAAAATGGAAAACGATTCAAAGTTTATCGTGGAATGGCATCTCTTGCTGCCTCTATTGGTAGAAAATCAAAAGAAACAGGTTCACTTTCTTTTGATGATGATCTTAATGATTATGTTGCTGAAGGTGTAGAGGCAATGGTTCCTTACAAAGGAACAGTAGTTGATATTCTAAAACAACTTTCAGGTGGTGTACGTTCTGGTTTGAGTTATTGTGGTGCACATACAATTCCACAAATGCAAGAAAATGCAGAATTTATTAAAATGTCTAGGGCAGGATTTGCAGAAAGTCAACCTCATGACGTTTCTTTGATGTAGTTAATTTTTTAAACACCATTTAGAGTCATTTAATCATGATGTCCAAAAGAACTATCATTGGATTAATTGTTGGTAGTGCAATTATTGCAATTGGAATTTACTCATTAATTTCTGACATTGGATTTCAAACAGTTGATGTAAATGAAACATTCGGAGTAGGTGAATCCACTTCATATCAAATCCGTGCTAATAGTGGTGCTACTCAAACAATGACTATTTCCGGTGAAAAATTTGATTTGAAATTATCTAGTCCTGGTGATGGATTACAATTACCTAATACCTCATACACTGATGAAACAACTTTGAATTGGATTCATCTTGAAGATGGTGTCACCATGATTAAATTACAAAATACTGGTTCAACTGATCTACAAGTAGATGCATCATTGAATGTAACTGTTGATCCTATCTTGTTTACTTACCATCTGGTTGTGATTACTGCAGGTGTGGTGATCATTGGATTTAGTATGGGTTTTACACTTAGAAAACCAAAAGGATTCTAACTTAATTTTGCTGAAGGGTAAGATCCTAAAATTTTCATAAATAATGATTCTTGTTTAATTTTTTCTAACATTTTTATAATTTTTGGATCTTTTACATATCCTTCAAAATCTACATAGAAATTATATTCCCAAATATTAGATTTGGCTGGTCTTGATTCTATTTTTGTTAGATTGACATTATTTTTATGAAAATTTTCTATTATTCTAAACAACGAACCTGGTTCATGTTTAATGGAAAAAATTATTGATGTTTTGTCCTTTCCTGTTTGGGCTAATTCTTTATTGGATAGTATTAAAAATCTTGTATAATTACTAGTGTTATTTGCAATGTTTTCAGAAATTATGGGCATATCGTAAATTGAAGATGATATTTTACTGGCAATACATGCACAATTTTTTTTCTTTAATTCTTTGACAATTTTTACACTTCCTGCAGTGTCATATGATGGAATTGTTTTCATGTTTTTCTCTTCAATAAATTTTCTACATTGTCCTAAAGCCTGTGGATGTGAATAAACTGTATCTACATCTTCTAATCTCCCAATTCCAATTAAACAATGTTCAATTCTATGGTAAATTTCTCCTACTACATTTAGATCTGTGGAATAAAGTAAATCATAACTTTCACCAACACTACCTTCTAATGAATTCTCTACTGGTAAAATTGAATATTCTGTTGTTCCTTTAACAGTGCTTTCTAAAACTTCTGTAAATGTAGGAAATGGCACTGTGTTGATATTTTTAAAAAACACTTTAGCAGCAGCTTCACTATAAGCACCTCGTTCACCTTGGAACGAAACACTTGTCATTTTTATTCTCTCAATTTAACAAAATTACTCTTGCCAAAATTTGTAGAAAGCTTTCTTTCATCAATCCATGAACATTCTGTGCATTTTATTGCATCTCTCATTGAAACTACTTTATTACCACATTTTCTACATTTTGTAAATAAAATTCCTAATTCTGGTTCATTAATTGCCGCATGAATTGTTCCATTTAGATGACTAATAATTTTTAGTGCTACTATGTCATTAACTAGTGCCACATTTCTAATTCTCAAATTTCTTGTCCCACATACACATTCCACTTTGGATGTTGTTGGTTCTCCATTGATGTAATCAATTGACACTGCAATCATTGATGACATTACTGCTGCAACTGTTCCAACAATAATGTCTCCTGGTTTAGGGATTGATAGAACTTTTGGATGTTTGATATTCACAATTCGTTCTGTTTTGTTCAAATCTTTTTCTCCTACTGTAGATGCTATGACCATATCTCCGTCATCAAATGTATTGTATCCTGCTTCATATTCTTCAATAGATGCTATTTTATCTCCTGGAAAAACAGCATTTTCAGACATACTGAAGAATTTTGGTTTTATGATTATAATTGTTTATGGTTGATTTAATCTTGGAAAATCATATATCTTCAAAAATCGGAAAAAAATCATGAGAGCCCTTGTATATGAAAAATACTCTGAAAATGATGATTTCTCAAAAATTTTACAAATTAAAGATATTCCTATTCCAAAACCAAAATCTGATGAAGTAGTTTTCAAAGTTGTGACAGCCGCATTAAACTATGATGATATTTGGGGAATGAGAGGAAAACCTTTGGCAATTCCACTCCCTCATATTTCTGGAACTGATGCTGCAGGTGAAGTAACTGCAGTTGGAGATGACGTTAAAAATATCAAAGTTGGAGATAGAGTAGTTTCTCATGGAAATATGTCATGCAGAGTTTGTAAAGCCTGTACTGACGGACGAGAATTTGATTGTAAGAAACGTTCCATTTGGGGATTTGAAACAGGACCTTTATGGGGAGGATATTGTGAATTCACTCATCTTCCTGAAGTAAATGTAGTCAAAATTCCTGACAACGTATCATATGATGAGGCAGCAGCTGCATCAATGACTCTGTTGACCTCTTGGCACATGTTAGTTGGAAGAGCCAAAATTACTCCTGGACAAATTGTGTTAATCATGGGTGGCAGTTCTGGAATTGGAACATATGGAATTCAAATTGCAAAAATTTTTGGTTGTACTGTTATTGCAACCGCCAGTCCTGACAAACTTGACAAGTTATTAGAACTTGGAGCAGACTTTGCAGTAGATCATAGAAAAGATGATTGGCATAAAGAAGTTAGAAATATTGCAAAAAAAATTCCAAAACCTCTTGGAGATACTCCTGGTGTTGATGTGATTTTTGAGCATATTGGTGGAACTCATTGGAATAAGGAATTAACTCTACTAAACTATGGTGGGACAATTGTAACAACTGGCGCAACAACTGGATATGATGC
>JAANXA010000028.1 GCA_018263505.1 Candidatus Nitrosopumilus sp. | reverse complement strand
TTTTCCAAAATTCTCTCTTCGACAAAAAGACTATGAGAGTGCAAGTTTAATGATTGAAAATAATTCCTCTGAATTATTAGAACCTATTTCTGAATATGACTGTTCAAGAAGCCTTTTAGCTTTACAAAGTTGGATCACAGAATTTTCCGAGTTATCTCTCTCAGATGACCTTGGAATTGAATCTGGAGATATGCATAGAATGACTGAGACTGCTAATTGGCTTACTTATTGTCTTAGAGAGATTTCAAAGCATGTAGAACGAGAAGATTTGCTTATTGAATTAGATAATCTTAGACGAAGAATTGTTTATGGAATTAGAGATGAATTACTTGATTTAGTGAGAGTAAAAGGAATTGGAAGAGTTAGAGCAAGAATTCTGTTTAAACATGGAATAAAGAATTTGGATGATTTAGCAAAGATTCAAGTGAATAAACTAGGAGAGATTGACAAAATCGGACCAACTATTGCAGATAATATCAAATCTGAATTAAAAAAGGTTAGATATTGACTGATCTTTTTCTTCCTACAATCATTTCAATTTCTTCTGCCTTTTTTATTGTATTTTTTTTGACACCTTCATTAGCCAAATTTCTAGAAAAAAGAGATCTTACAGTCAAAGATGTAAACAAAAAAGGAAATATTATGATTGCTAGACCTGGTGGACCATCTATAATTTTGGGTATTGTAATATCTGAAATTATTTTGTATGTATTTCTACAACTAAATGAAATTCTTGCAATAATCATTACCACATCTACTGCTTTTATCATTGGATATATTGATGATAGACAGGTAAAAGGGGCTTGGTTCAAACCCATAGCACTTGCAATAGCTGCAATACCAATTATTCTACTTGGAACATATGATTCTGAACTTACTTTTCCATTGTTTGGAACAGTACAAATCCCATTACTTTACCTTGCATTGATAGTTTTTATGATTCCTATTACAGGCAATACGATTAATTCCATTGATGTTCTAAATGGTGTGGCAAGTGGTTTTATGGTGATTGCCAGTTTTTCATTATCAATTTGTTTATTTATTTTACAAAACTATGAGATTGCATTAATTAGTTTGCCCTTAGGATTTGTTTCATTAGCTTTTTATAAATATCATAAAATACCTAGCAGAATTTTTCCAGGTGATTCAGGCTCTCTGACTTTGGGTACAATGTATGGAACAATTGCAATTGTAGGTGGTGTAGAAATTATTGCAGCCGTAGCTTTATTACCTGCAGTGATCAATTCTTTTTTGTTTTTATCTAGCGTGAAACGTTTAGGTTCAAAACTACTTATGGGAACTCCTGTAATACACACAGATGATTTTAAACTTAAAGCAACTGATGATGAGACTGCCCCTATAACACTGGTAAGACTTATTCTTGCTAAAGGACCACTATCTGAAAATCAGGTTGTAAAAACAATTCTCAATCTTGGTTTATTTTCAGGAATTTTAGCCATAATAACCACATTTTTGATGGGTGTCTCTCTTTGAAGTTTTCCCTTTTTGGATTCCTGTTTGGAATGTGGGGATTAATTCTTGTTGGAGGAGGAATCGCTGTATCTATTTTAGGACCTTTTTCAATTTCTGGATTTGGAGAATTTGATTTGTTTGTTACGTCCACAATAAAAGCAATAATTGCAATCATTCTTGTTATTCTTTGGATTTTCATTTTATCTAAATTAAAAAATTGGATTTTTAAAAAAGAAATTAAATCCTAACTTTCCTTCCATTCTCTTTGTTTCTTATCATATTCTTTTCTAGTTTTTCTTATTGTAGCTGGAGATCCCATAACTACACAATTTTTGGGAACATCTCTTTCTACAACTGATCCCATTGCAACAACACTATTTTTTCCTATTGTGATACCTGCTTTGATTACCACACGTGCACCAATTATCACATTGTCTTCAATTGTAACTCCTTTCATTTTTCCTGACATTGGGTATGGATCATTTGTTAAAACTGATGCAGGACCCATGAAAACATTCTTTCCAATTCTTGATAAAGGTGGAATGTATACTTGACCTTCAATTTTTGTGTTTTTCCCTATCTTTACATTGTAATCAATATGAGCAAGAGAACCAATTATCACATTGTCTTCAATTTCAGTATCATCTCCAATATATGCAAAATGCCAAATTAACACATTATGACCAATTTTTGCTTTTTTAGAAATAAAATTTGTTAGCATTTTTATAAATGCCAAGGATTTGCTTTTGAAAAAATTTTTCCAGGTAATTTATTTTTATGAATCTTAAGAAATTTGATCTCTTGTTTTTTATCTCTTAATTCATCAGGTAACATAATTGGAATTTCTTCAATAATTGGAAAAAATCTTTCACATTTAGGACAAAATAACACGCCTTCAGAAATTATGTTATCTTTATAATTCACCTCAAATAATTCTAAAGGATAATTCTTATCAATTGGGCATGCCAAAATATCTATCATTGATTTATTCATTTTAGATCCAGATAAATCGGAATTCCTTTTTGGCTAGATAAAAGTGCAGCTTCAGCAATTTTTGTTACGTTTACTGCTTGTTGAGGTTTTACAAGTGGCTCTGTTTTACCTTCAATCGCTTCTAAAAAATTCTGAATTTCTAGTAATAATGGTTCTTTTACATTTTGTATGGTCTCATTTTCGTTTTCTCTCACAATTTTGATTTCTTGTGTAATAAAATTTGATGTTATTGTTGCATCTGTACATACTGCACTACATGTTCTTGTTTTTTTTGGTGAGAACCAATTTGAAGCAATAATTGCAACTTTATTATTTTTATATCCCAACATTATGCTTGCAAAATCTTCATGTTCATGATTTATTTTTCCAGCTTTTGCAAAAACTACTATTGGCATTTCATTAAAAAGCCAATTTGCTGTATCGATATCATGAACTGATGTGTCATGAATAATCCCAATGTCTTTAATATGATCTGGCATTCTGTTTTCCCTGTGAAATTCAAGCATAATTAATTCTCCAAATTTTCTCTCATTAACAATTTTTTTTATAACCTCCACTGCTGAATTGAATCTCTCAATATATCCACATGTAAGAATCATTTTATTTTTTTCTGCAATCTTGACAAGTTTTTCACCTTCTTCCGATTTGTATGTCATAGGTTTTTCTACAAAGACATGTTTTTTTGCATTGAGTAATTTCGTAGTAATTTCTAAATGTGTATGTGTTGGTGTTGTGATAATTACACCATCAAATTCTTCATTTTCTAATAAACTGTCTATAGATTCATAATGATTAACAAAATATTTTTTTGCACATTCTCTACTTTTTTGAATATTTGTATCACAAACAGCTGTTAATACCCCTAATTCTGATAAAATCCTAATATGGTTTTTACCCCAACCTCCAATTCCTATTTGAACAATTTTCATTTAATACGCCTTAGTTAACCAATGTGAATAATTACTATTTTTATCCATTACAATATCTAAATATTCTTGCATCATTTTTTTTGTTATATCTCCTGGTTTGCCTTTTCCAATCTTCTTTGAATCCATTGTTACAACTGGTGTTATTTCAGCTGCAGTTCCTGTAAGAAAAATTTCATCTGAAATAATCAATTCACTTCTTGCAATTTCTCTTTCAACAAAATCAATGTCTAAATCTTTTGCAATTTTAATAATTGCATCACGAGTAATCCCTTCTAATGCTGATGATGCTAAAGTTGGTGTAATTAATTGACCTTCTCTAACAATGAAAATATTTTCTCCTGGTGCTTCACTAACATTTCCATTATGATCAAGCAATATTGCTTCATCCACTCCATTTCTTTTTGCTTCTTGAGTGGCTATGATAGAATTTAGATAATTACCACCCATTTTTGCTTGTGGTGGTGTAGATATATCTGAAAATTTTCTCCAAGAAACAACTCCTGCACTAATACCATTTTTATCAAAAAGATCCCCAAAAGGAAATGTAAAAATTGCAACACTAGTTGGTGCTTTATCAGTTACGTGTAAATTAATTCCATAATCCCCTACAAAATAAAATGGTCTGATATAACATGATTTTTTAATATTATTTTTTTTACAAATTTCTGTGACTGCATTGATAATTTCTTTATCTGAATAATTTAATGAAATATTATAAAATTGCCCTGATCTTCTAAATCTTTTAACATGTTCATCTAATCTAAACACATTAAGATTTTTCCCATTCCAATATGCTCTGATCCCTTCAAATATTGATGTCCCATAATGAATTGCATGTGTAGTTATTGGTACCTGTGCTTTTTCAGTTAGAACAAATTTTTTATCAAACCAAACATACTTTGAGAGTGGAAGTTTCATAAAAAAAATTTATTGCGTGTGTATTAATCTCTATTTATTTTGAATACCCTTCTTTAGGAAATTTCATTCCTACAATTCTAGTAGTTTGATCTTCGATCTTTGCAAATCTTTCTATTGTGCCCCATTCTTCTTCAATTATTTTGATTATGCTTTCTGGGACATCTTCTCTCCATGATGTTCCCCCCTCAAGTGCTGCATCATACAGTTTTTCTTTTACTGATGATGCTGAAAGTGATCTTCTTTCCCCAATTTTTGGTTTTAATCTATACATCTTTAACATATATCCTTCAGCTTTATCTCCTGTATATGAGAAAAAATCACCATTAACTCCATTGAGAATCTGTTTTCTTAACTTCCATGATCTTCTTCTTACTAGTGGTGGCAAATATTTCTTGAACGGTGCCAAAAATGCATAGTCATCAGTTATTTGAATTGAATCTCCAAAAACAGACTTCAACATTTTTTTCCTAATTTGAAAATTAAATGGAAAACTTTTACTGTTAACCTCTTTACCATCATTTTTGAAAACTACTGGCATTACTTTTACAATATCTGCCTCTTTTTTTAGATCTGAAATAATTTCTATATGGGCCTTTGTTACGGGATTTAAATGTGCAAGATATAGTGCAGTAATCAATTAGAATACCTGATTAATTCTCATATTTCAATGATTGACTTTTCTATTTTGAATTCTATCCGTATGATTCGAATTTAACTTCAAAACTTCCATCTTCACGTTTGTTATGTTCTGTTACGAAACCCTTTGGATTCAAAAAGTCCATAACACCATCAATTGTTCCTTGCCATCCACAAACATAGAAAATTGTATTCTCTTTAGTGATTTTCTCCCCGATCAACTCTTCTAATGGTGACATTCCTCCATCTCTTGGTCTTAGAAATGTTTCAACTCTGCCAATTTGACCTGCCCATGATCTGTTAAACCATTCTTGAGGCCTACTAATTGCAGCTCTATATTTAAAATTCCATTCATCTTTTCCTCTTTCAATACTTTCATTCTCAAGATTAGTTAACAAATCTTTGTAACTTAATTCATCAACATAACTTGCACCATGTAATACGACAATCTCTCTCTTATCTTCTGAATCATGTAGGTGCTGTGCAAAACTTACAAATGGTGCAAGACCTGTTCCTCCACCTATACAGATAATCCTTCTGTTATCTTTTTCACCATTTGACATTTCTTCACTAATTAATAATGCTCTACCTGTTGGTTTTAACCATAAAATTTCATCTCCTTCTTTTGCATTAAATAATTGTGTAGTTAATCTTCCTGGGAGTGGTTTTCTAACCCATCTTATAACTAATTCAACATAATCTCTATTTTCAGGATGTGATGCAATAGAATATGCACGTCTAACAATTTTCCCATTTTCTGCAGGATTGGGTAATCCCAATGTGATGAATTGTCCTGCTTTGTATTCTGGAACAGGTCCTTCATTAGGGACAAATCTGATTATAACAAGATCTTCTTTAAGTAATTGTACATATGTAATGGTTCCTTTGTTATCTACTACCATAGTGATTGGATTGAGATTTCACGGTTAAATACATTTGTGTTAATTCCATTCATTTATTTTAATAACCGCTAAACGTTAATAACCAATTTTAAAAATATTATTCAATCAGAATCTCTGATATGGGCCGGTCGTCTAGTCTGGTAGGATAGGTGCATGGCATGCATCGGATCAAGGGTTCAAATCCCTTCCGGTCCACTCATTTTTTTAATTTTAATAATAATTTTTCTATTTCTGGATGATTCCCTTTCATCAAAACTATTTCTAATTCTTTTGAAATTGGAATGTCTAAATCTATCATTGATTTTAAAGCACTTTTTTTAACTTCTAAATTTGAATCTAAAATTGATTCTAAAATAATTTCTTTAGCTGCATAAGCTTTGAGATAACCTAATGAGCCAATTGCATATGATCTAACACTAGCATGTTTATCTTTTGTAAGTTTAATTATTTCTGGAATTGCTGACACCTCATTTCTATTTGCTAATATCAATATTGTAAAACATTTGATATTTTTATTTGTGGAATTCAAATTATTGATTAAAATTTTTGAAATTCCATTTTTGTTTGACACTAGTGAACTAAACGCTTCTCCTCTTACTTGAATTTCATCATCGTCAAATTTTGAAATTATTTTTTCTAAAATTTCTTCATTATCAGAATTTTCCAGTGTTTCTAAAATTCTAATTTTTTCTTCTTTGTTTCCAGATTCTAAAATTTCTAAAATGTTTTCCAATTACCTTCCTGATTTTAAATTCTGGTTAATAATAGTTCAATTCTTGCGTTTTATTTCATTTCTTACAGTAAAATCCTCCTAGCTTTAAATTAACCTTAAATACCAAATCACTCATGTCAACTGAAACCAGAGACACTGTATTCATTGGTAAGAAACCATTGATGGCATATGTAACATCAACGCTAATTCAATTGGCAAACTTACCGTCCGTCAACATCAAAGCTAGAGGTATGAGCATAGGTCGCGCTGTAGATGTAGCTCAAATCATTGCAAGAAAAACTGAAAATGCAGGTTACTCTATTGGTGAGATTAAAATTGATTCTGAATCATTAGAATCACAAGACGGAAGAACTAGAAATGTTTCAACAATAGAAATTGAAGTAAAGAGAAACACCGCTTAGATATCTTTACTTTACATTCTTTCTTTTACTTTTTGAAAATTTGTATTTATTTTCCATACTTCTGAATTTTGAGAGTTCTACCAAGTCATTGAATTGATCAAAATTTACTACTTTTTGTTTGTACTTTGTTGTGTTCCCAGATTTTTTTAATTCTTTTAAAATATTTAGAGTTGCAAATGTATTTGCATATAACACAGATAATGGGTAGAGAATTATTTTAAATCCAATACTGTTTAATGTTTCAGCCGAATTCAATGGTGTAGCTCCACCCTCAATCATATTTGCAACTAATGGTGCATTGATTTCTTTTCCAATTTGTTTCATTTCTTGAAATGATCTTGGTGCCTCTACAAAAATAACATCTGCACCTGTTTTTTTATTCTCTTTTCCTCTTTCAATTGCTGCATCTAATCCTTCTGTGGCTCTAGCATCTGTTCGTGCAACAATAATGAAATCTTTATTTTCTCTTGCATCAATTGCCGCTGATAATTTTTCTGTATACTCTTGTTGTGATATAACTTCCTTTCCTTGCATGTGTCCACATCTCTTTGGCCATTTTTGATCTTCTAGAAAAATCCCTGATGCCCCTGCAGATTCTAATTCTTTGACTAATTTCCAAACGCTTAATGCATTTCCATATCCTGTATCTGAATCTATTATTACTGGAACCGTAACTGAATTACAAATTCGTCTTGCATTATCAATTGTTTCTGTTGCTCCAATGAATCCATAGTCTGGCATCCCAAATAATGTTGCAGATGTCCCATATCCTGTTTGAAACATTGCATCAAATCCTACCTTTTGAGCAATCTTTGCACTTAACGCATCATATACTCCTGGAATAACTAGAGGTTTTTTTGATTTTAACATGGATTTTAAATTTTTCATAATCTAATTTTTAATTTGAATTATTTATGATTTTAATTTTAACTGATTAATTTAGTGAAAACATCTTCAAATATGATTATTATTCTATTTTAATTCTTTTGCCTTTTTTCCCTGATTCATTTTCCTGAATTTTTTTTAATTCTGATTCTAGAAATTTTTTGTATTTTTTTGTTTCTTCTTCAGTCATATTAGCAAAATTTGAACTTAAGACAGATCCCATTGTTGAAATTTTTTCTAGTACATCAATTGCAACAAATCTTCCAACATTCCCTAATCTAAAAAGTACATCTAGTTGTTTTTTTACAATTTCATTTATTTTATCCACATCTTGAGCTGTTTCTTTGCCTTGTTTTGTTAATTGATATCTTCCATCTTTTATTTCATCAATTAATCTTTCATCTAGTAATCTTCCTAATAATGGATAAATTAATCCTGGAGAAGGTTTCCAAATCCCATTACTTTGCTCTACCGCATAATTGATAATTTCTTTCCCTGTGTATGGTTTTTTTCTTAATAATTCTAAAATAAAATATCTTGAAAACCCTCTTGGAATTGAACTCCCTACCCTTTGAAACCATTGAGAAATCATAATTGTCATATCACTAGTGATATATTTTAATTTTAATACTGTGCCTAGCAATTACTACATATTTATCACGTCCAAAGCAAGTTTTACTGAAAAATGGTTGATTCAATAGAATTCGATTTAATTATTTGTGGTTCTGGTTTAGCTGGATTAAGAGCAGCTATTGCTGCTGCAAAAAAAGGACCCAATCTCAAAATTGGAGTTGTATCCAAAGTACAAGTAATGCGTTCTCATTCTGTATCAGCTGAAGGTGGTACCGCAGCAGTTCTTTTTGAAGAAGAAGGTGATACAATTGAATCTCATGTTTATGACACTGTAAAAGGAAGTGACTTTCTTGCAGATCAAGATGTTGCAGAAAGACTTTGTGTTGAAATGCCAAAAGAGGTTCATCAATTAGAACATTGGGGAATGCCATGGTCTAGAAGATCTGATGGTAGAATTGATCAAAGAAATTTTGGAGGTTACAGTTTTCCTCGAGCAACTTATGCATCTGATAAAGTTGGTTTCTTTGAAATGCAAACATTGTATGACACCTGTCAAAAATTTGAAAATATTGAATATCTTAACGAATGGTTTGCAACATCAATTATTCATGATGGGAAACAATTCATGGGACTTACAGCAATTGAATTATCTTCTGGAACCTTTTACACAATAAAAGGAAAAGCTCTGATCATTGCAACAGGTGGTGCTGGAAGATTGTATAGTTTTTCAACTTATGCTTTATCTTCAACTCCTGATGGTTTGGATATGGGATTACGTGCTGGAATGGCATTAAAAGATATGGAATTTGTACAATTTCATCCAACTGGAATCTTAC
The DNA here is from genome assembly GCA_018263505.1 of Candidatus Nitrosopumilus sp. GTDB lineage: Archaea > Thermoproteota > Nitrososphaeria > Nitrososphaerales > Nitrosopumilaceae > Nitrosopumilus. Next base: position 60,855 of record JAANXA010000028.1, on the reverse strand, counting down.
CTTCTGGAATTTTAATCACTGAAGGTGCAAGAGGAGAAGGTGGTTACCTTCTAAACAATAAGGGTGAACGATTTATGAAAACTTATGCTGAAAGTAAAATGGAATTAGCTCCACGTGATATTGTATCTAGATCAATTATGACTGAAATTCAAGAAGGTCGTGGATTCAAACATGAAACTGGAGTTGATTGTATGAAACTTGATTTGAGACATCTTGGTGATGAAAAAATCAAAGAAAAATTAGGTGGAATTAGAGAAATATCTATCAAGTTTTCAGGAATTGATCCATCAAAAGATCTACTCGATATTAGACCTGTATGTCATTACATGATGGGTGGACTGCATACTGATATTGATGGAGCAACTGAAATTCAAGGAGTTTGGGCAGCTGGTGAGGCTGCATGTAATAGTGTACATGGCTCAAATCGTCTAGGTGCAAATTCAACTTCTGAATGTATTGTATGGGGAAAAGTTACAGGAGAACAAGCAGTTGATTATATTCAGAAAAAATCTCAATCGAACCCATGGCCACATCATTTAGTTGCAGCAGAAGAAAAAAGAATCTATGATGGGATTTTTAGAGGTAATGGAAGTGTTAATCCATATGAGATTAGACAACAACTAACTGATACAATGAATGAAAAAGCATATGTTTACAAAAATGAAACTGATCTTGTTGCAGGTCTTAAAAAAATCCGTGAACTAAAAACCCAAACTTGGAAACATGTAGATGATAAAGCAAAGGAATACAACACTAACTTTTCAAATGTAATGGAACTTGATTCAATGTTTAGAGTAGCTGAAATTGTTTTGCTTGGAGCAATCAATAGAAAAGAATCTAGAGGTGCTCATGCAAGAACTGATTATCCTAAACGTGATGATGCAAACTTTTTACATCATACACTTGCTTATTATGATCCAAACGAACCTATTATGAAAACTCATCCTGTTACAATTACTAAATATCAGCCAGTGGAGAGAAAATACTAGATGACTAAAGATGAACATAAAGCAGGTATTGGAGGCATGGCAAATCCTACTCGATATGGAATTGAAAGAGTTGCATATTGGTTAATGAGATTAACCGGACTAGGACTTTTGGCATATTTTGTTGCTCACATTTATGAAACAAGTAATATTTTACGTGGACAAGTGGGATGGGATGAATTTCTTGCACTTACTCAAACCACTGAAGGTCATATCTTTTTGGCATTAGTAATTGCAATGTGTGTTTTTCACACTGTTAATGGAATTAGAGTAATGTTGGGACATGGAGGTATTGGTGTTGGAACACCTGCAAGACCTGATTATCCATATGATCCTGCATCACAAAACTATAGGCATAAAATTGGAATTTATTCTGCAATTCTTCTTGCAGCAATTGCAACAATGTATGGTTTGGCGGTAATGTTTGGTGAATAGCATGAGAGAAAGCACAATTATGAAAATCCATTATGGGACTGCACTTGCTGCCGTTGCACTTGTTGCTGTTCATATTTTAATGAGACTTACTCAAGGATTTGCCGACTCTTTGGAATATGAAAGTGTAATTGCAAATTACAAGTTTGTTCCATATGCTATTATGTTAGAATTAATTCTAATTTTACTTTCAGTTCATGGTTTTAATGGATTACGTGTGATTCTATTAGAATTAAAACAAGGACAAATTTATGAAAAGGCTGTTTCGTATGGTTGTTTAGCTGCAATGATTGGATTGATTGCATATGGTTCAAGAACAATTATTATGACTAACATGGGGATGGTATAGAAATGGCTCAAGTTTCAAGCATTGCAAATGAACAAACATCAACACCTGTATCTTCATCAAAATCTGTAATGCTTAGAATATCAAGATATAATCCTGAACATGATGACTCTAGTAAATTTATGGAGTTTAATGTCCCTTATGAAAAATGGACAACTGTTTTAGAAGCAATTCTTGAAGTCAAGAAACATTTTGATCATTCAGTTGCAGTTAGATATTCTTGTAGACAGGCTACATGTGGTTCATGTGGAATGATGATTAATGGAAAACCTAGATTAGCTTGTTTTACAAAAATTAGTGAATTGGATTCTGATGTTGTTACAGTTGAACCTATGAATAATTTTCCAATAATTCGAGATTTAGCAGTAAAATTTGAAAGATTGTTTGACACACATCAAAAAATTAAACCTTATCTTATTCGTGATGATACTGAATTAGAAACTGATGAACGAGAATTTTTACAATCTCCTAAGGAATTGGAACAGTATATTCAATTTGCTAATTGTATAAAATGTGGTTTATGTAATTCTGCATGTCCTACAATGGCAACTGATTCTTCATTTGTAGGACCACAAGCATTGGCTCAAGCATATAGGTATGTTGCAGACAGTCGAGATAAAGGAAAGGATTCACGATTGAAAATTATTGATGAGTCTCATGGTATTTGGAGATGTCATTTTGCTGGTTCATGTAGTCAAGTATGTCCCAAAGGTGTTGATCCTGCTATGGGAATTCAATTCCTTCGAGGATACTTGTTAGGTTTTAGAAGTTAACCTAATTTTTTTGGATTTGGGCTATTATTTACTTGATTGTTGATTTGTTCAGCCATGAAATGATTTGAAACATTTACTTTTACATCATCAACTCCATCCACTTTCAATAAATTATCGTGAACGTCTTGACATATCTTAAAACCAAATACTGCTGGACAAAATGGACTTGTAAGATGTAAATCGACTTTAACATTACTATCGTTAATATCAACTTCATCAATTAATTCTAAATCAACAATTGAAGTGTTAATTTCTGGATCTACAATCTTTGATAATTCATCAAAAATTTTTACCCGCATCTGTTTGATGTCTTGACTCATGTGGGCAAAAGCGTCGATGCTATATATAACCATTCTAGAACCTTAGGTAATGTATCGTTCACGTCTTGATACTGATTTGAGTGATATCACTTTGGATTATGTCTCATCAATTAATGATGATTCTGAAATTGCACTTTATGATATTCTTGGAAGTCAAGCTCATTCTTTAATGCTATTTCAAAATAATATTATAAAAAAAAATGATGCAAAAAAAATCTTAACCGTTTTAGAAAATATGAAAAAAGAAAAATTTGATTCATCATCTGGTGCAGAAGATATCCATGAATTAATTGAATCACTTGTAATTAAAAAAGCAGGTATGGCAAGTGGAGGGAAAATGCATACTGCAAGATCAAGAAATGATCAAGTTGTTTTAGATATTAGAATGAAAATTAGAGATGATATTAATATTCTTTGTAATTGTATTTTGGATACTGTTGAATCTCTTGTTTCTGTAGCTAAGAATCACCAAAAAACTATCATGCCTTTGTATACACATCTGCAACAAGCTCAGGCAGGTCTATTTTCTCATTATCTTTTGGCTCATGCTGATGCATTAATTAGAGATTTTCAAAGATTGTTTGACACATTTCAAAGAGTTAATCAAAGTCCTCTTGGTGCAGGTCCAGTTGGTGGTACTAGTATTCCAATTGACAGACATAGTACGGCAAAAATGTTGGGATTTGATGATGTTGTAGAAAATTCTATTGATGCAACAAGTACTAGAGATTTTGTTGCAGAATATGTTTCGATGGTTTCTATTCTAATGACTAATCTTAGTAAAATCTCTGAAGATTTTGTAATTTGGTCTACCTCTGAATTTTCATTTATTGAATTAGCTGATGAATTTACATCTCCCTCAAGTGTAATGCCCCAAAAGAAAAATCCTGACATTTTAGAATTAACAAGGGGAAAAACTGCTGAAGTTATTGGAAACCTTACAGCAATTCTATCTACTGTTAAAGGATTAGCATCTGGTTATGGACGTGATTTACAACAAATCAAATCTTCTATTTGGTCTACTTCTAAAATCTCTATCAGTGCTTTATTGATTTTAAAATCAATTCTTCTCACCCTAAAAGTAAATGAAAAACAAATGAAAAAAGTTACAGAATCTAGTAATCTTATTGCACTTGATATTGCGGAAAAATTGGTTCAAGAAGGAATTCCTTTTAGAGTAACTCATAAAATTTCAGGTATTTTGGTACATTTAGCTCACCAATCAAAAAAACCTATTTCTAAATTAACTTCTTTAGATATTGAAAAAGCTGTAACTGATACAACAGTGGATCCAAAAATTCTTTCTCAGATTATTTCTTCCACCACAGTTGTAAATTCTTTAAAAATAAGAAAGTCTTATGGTTCTTCTGGCTATGATGAACAAAAAAGAATGATTTCTGATAGAATTCAAAAAATTAATGATTTCAGAATTCTTTTAACTGAAAGAGAAAATAAAATTAATTTGTCTCTAAAAAATTTACAGAAACAAATTGATGTCTTAACTTGATACTTTTTAAAGAAAATAAATCCAAATTTTTTCTTACATATGTAAAATTCAGAATTTTTATTTTTGTTGCTGGAAAATACATTTTATTTTCATTCATTCTATAAAACAACATTGTTCTTAAAATGAATAATTTCATTTTGTGAATTAATTGAAAAATTTGAAAATGCTGTTGAATTTCAGTTTAATTTTGTTATATTCAAAAAATTACTGTATTTTAAAAATTCATAACATTATTTTTTTATTTTTCCTTCAAATATTGAACCCAAAATTTTCTATGAATATTGAATTAAAAAGATGAAAATGAAGGCGGGTCTAAAGGGATTCGGACCCTTGACAACCGGATTAAAAGTCCGGTGCGCTACCTGGCTGCGCCATAGACCCTCCATGAAAATATTTTTCGCGTATAATTTAGGCTTTTACAAATTTTTTCTATTACCGAAACTTTTAATCTGGCAATTTGATTTAAGATAATAGTGCCCTTGTAGTATAGCCCGGTCTAGAATTCGGCCCTGTCACGGCTGAGACGCGTGTTCAAATCCCGCCGAGGGCGCCATCATCTTTTCTTATTTCCTGCTTTAGAAATATTCTTACCGATCAATATTTGATTTTTTAGCCAAAAATAACATTTATCAAAACTTTTCACAAAAATATTAAAATTCAGGCAATTTTAGTGACTTTTGATGTCAGAAGAGAAAAAAGAATCAGATATAGAATCCAAATCTGTTGAAGATTCTCAACTTGAATCCTCTTCTGTAGATAATAATACTATTGCAGCATCAGAAGCTGCAGAAAATGCAGCAAAGGATGTTGAAGCTGCAGAAAATGCAGTTAAAGAAGCGTTGGCTAAAGTAGAAGTTGCAAAAATAAAGGCAGAGGCAGCTGCTGAAGCTGAGTATAAAGCAATAGCTGCTGAAGTAAAAGCAGATACTACCAAAAATCCTAATTATACATTCAAACGACAAGGTGAAGAAATTTTTAGACGTGAAATGGGTGAACCTGAATTTTTCTTAGACAAATCAGATCGATTTCCTAGACCTATATTGACTGCTGATCAACAGGAATCTCTTACAAGAGCAGCAGAAACACCAAAGGATCAAACTCCCGCATATGTTCCTCAACACGTTCTAAGTCCAGAGTTTGAAGGTGTTTCAAATTATGAACGTGGTGTTGATTCATTTTTAGAAGAATTAAAAGAAAAACTAGAAAAATTAAAAAACGCTCCTAACAGTTCAGAAAAAGAAATTCAAGACATTAAAAATGAAATTACTTATTTAGAATCTATTCATGAAAATTTCTACATTGGAATGAATGTTTTTCGAACAGCAAGAGGCGGACGGAATAAAATTAAAGCATAATGGATATTGATATGGCCCAAGTAAATTTTGATGTAATGAATACTAGAGTAACTTTCAAAAATATCCCTTTACATAATTTATCAAAATTCACTTTCAAAGATGTTTCAGCAGCATGTAAAAAATTCAAAGAACTTCCAGGTGTTGATGAATGTATTATTTTTCAAACTGCAAGTAGAGTGGAAATTTTTACAGTAACCAATGTTGAAACAGATGATTCACCTGATGCAAGAAGAGATGAAGCAAAAGGTCTTGTGTTAAATAAAATTAAGGATACTTGGGTATCTCTATCTTCATTAGAACAAATTGACATTGATCATTTTGATCAAACTCTTGAAGTGTACAAAGGCGATGATGTTTATCATCGATTATTACGTTTGGCATCTGGATTAGATTCTGTTGTTGTTGGAAAACAAGAAGTATTTGATGAACTTGTTCAAACGTTAGAAAATGCAAAGAATGAAGGTACATCGGGTAAAATTCTCAATAAATTATTTGAAAGTGTAATTCGTTCCTCTACAAAAATGAGAGAAATTACTGGAATTGCTAAAGATGTGGTTTCTCTTGGTGATATAGCAATAAAACTTGTAGATGAAAAAGCCGGATTAGATCCAAAGAAAAAAGTTCTATTGATAGGAACTGGTGAATCGGCAGCTATGATTGCAAAAACTTTGAAGAAAAAAGAAATTCCATTTGATGTAACTAGTAGATCTCTTGAACGTGCCACCGGATTTACAACAATTCTTAGTGGAAATCCTGTTGACTTTGATGATGTTTTGGCAAGTTTTAACAAATATGATATAATTTTAGTTGCAACCACTTCTGATTATTTCTTAATCACATTTGATCGAATTAGATTGATGATGGAAGATAAGAAAAAAGGTACATTGATTTTAGATTTATCTGAACCTCGAACAGTTGATGAAGGAATTACAGCTTTACCTGGAATCAAATTATTATTTAGAGATCAAATCTTTGAAATTTTTGAAGAAAATGTAAGAGCTCGTTCTGGAATTGTACCTGCAGTTGAAAAAATTATTGAAAAAGAATTACCTGTTTTATCAATTAGAATGAAAAGAACTGATTCTTAATTTTCTATAATCCTTGTTTTCTTAGAAGAAATTGCATAATTGCTTCTTTTGAATAATCTATTCCATGTTCTTCTTCAGTATGATCTCTAAATTCTACTATTACTGACTCCATTTCGCCATCTGATACAAAATCACATTCAAATCCATAATCTCTACACTTGAGATTTGCCATGTTCTGCGAAAATATTCTCTATATAAAAATCCACAGGTAGAAGTATTTTATATTAATTTTTTTTATCCGTATGACTCAAATTTGATTCCAAAACTTCCATCTGGTTTTTTTTCATGTTCTGTAACAAATCCTCTTGATGCCGTTGAATCAATAACTCCATCAATTGTACCTTGATACCCACAAATATAGATAATTGAATTTTCTGGTGTAATTTCTTCACCTACCATTTCATCAATTGGTGATAACCCTGTTTTTTTGTCTGCTTTGAAAAATGATTCTACCCTACCAACGTGACCATTCCATGATCTATTGAAGAATTCTTTTGGTCTACTAATTGCAGCTCTGTATCTGAAATTCCATTGATCCCTTCCTCTTTTTTCACTTTCTAATTCAAAATCAGTTAACAATCTTTTGTAACTTAATTCATCAACATAACTTGCACCATGTAATACAATTACTTCTCTTTTATCATTTGTATCATGGAAATGTTTTGCAAATGCAATAAATGGTGCTAATCCAGTTCCTCCCCCAACACAGATAACTCGTCTATTATCCTTTTCACCATTATGTAATGTGTCACTTATTTGTAATGCAGTTCCACTAGGATCACCTAGATACACTTCATCACCTACACTTGAATAGAACAATTCAGTTGTCACACGACCTGGAAGTGGTTTTCTAACCCATCTTATTACAAATTCAAAATAATCTCTATTTTCTGCATGAGATGCAATAGAGTATGCACGTCTAACAATTTTTTTTTCTGCAGGAATTGGAAGACCAATTGTTAAAAATTGACCTGTTTTGTATTCTGGCATTCCTGTTTCTGGAACTAATCTAATTACTACAAGATCCTCTTTCAATAATTCTCTGTAAATTACTTTAGCTTTAGTTTCAGTTACCATACAAGAAGATTTTTCTTGACTTTGGTTAAATATATTTCTCTTAGAAATAATCTATTGTTCCATCTGCGATATTACTTCATCAAATATTTTTTGATTTGCAGCTATAATGAAAGATACTCTTGTAGAATAACTAAGATCAGCATCTAATGGATTAAGATCTCCATCTACTATTATTCCTCCTGCTTCTTTTACAATAAGATACCCTGCTGCTATATCTTGAATTCTAATCTTGTTTCTTAAATCAATAAAAATATCCATCAAACCTTTGGCGAATAATGCCATTTCTAAGGCATTAGCTCCAAAATGTCTTGTATGTTCATAATTTCTTGAAATTGGTTCTAATTTCTTTAACAAATTTGATGATGCTCCTGATGTGTTGATTCCTATAATTTTATAGATTGGTTCTTTGTCATGAACTCTAATTTTTTCTTCATTAAAAAATGAACCTTTATTTTTTGATGCCCAATACATTTGCCCATTTGAAAGATTTGTAATTACTCCATCTGTAATTGAACTAAGATTATTTTTTGTTGCAAATGCTAATGAACTACAAAAAAATGGAATTCCACGAACTGCATTTGCAGATCCATCTATTGCATCCATTATGATGAATCCTTTTGGCTCTTTTGATAATTCTACTCTGCCACATTCTTCGCCTAAAACAACACATTCAAAATTTATTTCTTTAAGAAAATCTAATACTGTTTTTTCTGCAATTATGTCTATATTTCTGGAAATATCTCCCCCTGCTCCTATCCCAAAATCTCCTGCAGCGTTATCTGTTCCAGCAATATCTTTTACATTGTTAAAAATTCGAGTTGATGCTTCTTTAAGAACTTCAATTACCTCCATACTATTTTTTACTTTCTTTGTAATTTAAATGAAAATTTTTTGAAAGCATAAATAACAATGAACAAGATTATGCTTGTGAGTGGAAAAGACCAATCTGTTGTAAGTAAAGAAGCTTTAATGAGTACAAAACCTGGAAAACAAATTATCAAACAGGGACTGTTTAAATCAAAAGGTTACAAATTATTTAAAAAATACAAGGAAGAAACAGAAAATGAATTTCCAAATTTTACTGACCGATTTGTTCAAGGTCTTTTAAATGAGATAAAATCTGATACAAATCCTAATGCAACTCAACAAGCATTTGGAAATGAGGTAGGCTCTACCGAAATAATTCTAAATGCTTCTGAGATTGAACCAATAAAATCAAAATTAGAAAGTCCTGATGTTTTAAAAGATAGAGTTCTTAGAATCCTAAATTCTAATTTTGTTAAAATGACTTTTCCTGTTTTTAATGGATTATTTGATGCTGCTGCTGAATATACAGGAAGAAATGATCCTCAATTAAAACAAGACATTGTTGAGGGTCATATTTTAGCAATTGATCTTAGTGAACCAATGGATAGAATTGTAGACAAGGATGAAGATTTGGATTATCTTGATGATTATAAATTGATGAATCCCTATATTTTGAAATTAGCTAGAGACAAAATTTCAAAGGGAGGTGAACAGGTGTTAAAAGAATTTGAAGATGGTTTTAAAGATGCAAGAGTTGGTCAATATCTTGATGAGAAATTAAAATCAAAACCAACATCAATCACTGAAGAAGAAATGACTTTGTCTTATAAAAAATACCGTGCTGTAATGGGAACTGCTGGGAGAAATATGGCTTTAGCAGAAAGACCTCTAAGTGAAATTTTCTATTTGGGTATGGCAAGAGCTGCTGAAGGTGTTGGATGTGGAAATGAAATCGAGGACTCTATTAAAAATGGATTTGTAAAAATTCCTTCTTGGCCACTATACTATTCTTTATTGTCAAATAATGTAAAAAATGGATTTGATGTGACTCTTGAAAAAAGTAATCTGTATTTGCAAGATGCACGTTTAACTCTTGAATTGTTACCTGAAGGATTTTCCCATAAAGAATTTTTAGAATTTTTATTTTTGACAGTAGAGCATTATAATCAGTATTGGTATAATCATCTACAAAAAACCAATAAATGGTCAGAGTTTGAATCCAAACTCCCAAAGTGATTAGATTGATGTGGTCTGAAAAATATCGACCTAGAACTATTTCTGAAATGGTTGGGAATGAGGAATCACGTAGTGAAATTATGGAATGGGTTGCTAAATGGAAAAAAGGTACAAAACCATTACTTTTAGTTGGACCTCCTGGAATCGGGAAAACCACAATAGCTTTTCTTATTGCTAAACAATTTGGATATGATATGATTGGTCTTAATGCTAGTGATGTTAGAAGTAAATCAAGAATTAATGAAATTCTGACACCTGTATTGGGAAATGTAAGTGTTTTAGGAACACCTATGATTTTTGTAGATGAGGTTGATGGAATTCATGGACGAGGTGATTATGGTGGTGCTGCAGCACTTGTTGAAATTCTAAAAGAATCTACAGTGCCAATTATTTTAGCTGCAAATAATGATACATTGGAAAAAATGAAAAATATTAAAAAAACAGTTAAAACAATATCTTTCAAAAAAATCCCTCCTCGTTTATTACGTGTTTATCTTGAAAATATTCTAAAAAAAGAAAATACAAAACTAAGTCCTGGATCATTGATTAAAGTAATTGATAAATCTCGTGGAGATATTCGTTCAATGATTAATCTTGCACAATCTTTTGTAACTGGATTTAATCCTCAAACTGAAAATTCTTTTGAAACAATTAATGTAGAAGATGGAATTAATTCATTTTTTAAATCAAATTCGTTTGAAGAGGCTAGAATTATTTTGTATTCTATGCAAATTGATCCTAGAGAAAAAATTAATGCATTCTATTCTAGTATTGTTACAAGTAATTTAGATAATACTACTATGGCAAAATATTTAGAAATTATTTCAAAAGCTGATATGCTATATGGAAAAATTATAAGAACTCAAAATTGGAGATTATTGCGTTATCTAAATGATATTTTGATTACATTGTATCAAAATGATAATAGAATAAGATATACAAAATATAATTTATCTTGGCCACTGCTCAACAGAATTCGTTGGGATGGTGCAAAACTCAAATCTCTTTCATTACTCATATCAAAAAAACTACATCTTTCTTCTAGTGCATTTGTTACACTTGGTTTACCTTATGTTTTATTTTGTATGAAAAATAAAACAATTGAATTAGAATTACAAGAAACTTTTGGGGATGTTCTTGAAAAAGAAATGGAGCAAATATGATGAGTTGGAGAAAAATCCCTATGAAATTTCCTGGAACTTGTATTATCTGTAATGAAAAAATTCCAGTTAATGAAATTGGATTATGGGCAAAAGGATTGGGAGTAAAACATGAGAAATGTACTCAAATTGATGAATTACTGTGTATTATTTGTGGTTCACCTGCTGGCTGTATTCGGTGTGAATTTCAGGAAAATTGCGATATTTCTAATGTATCCCAATCATGTATTTGTAAGAAATGCAGTGAGAGCAAAGATGCTTTCATTTCTTATCAAAAATCTACAAAGAAAAAATTCTCCATTTTAAATTCATAAATTTTGAAAATCTTTACTTTTCAAATTAAATTAATATAGGAAACCATTATGCTTTAGATTATCATCATGCATTCTGAAAAGATTGAAAAATCTAGTAAAAACAACAAGATCGCATTACAAGGTGGTGGACAAGATCGAATTACAGCTCAACATGAAAAAGGCAAATTAACTGCACGTGAAAGAATTGATCTTTTAGTTGATGAAGGTACTTTTACTGAAATTGATCCATTGGCTACTCATCATTATCATGAATATGACATGCAGAAAAAGAAATTCTTTACTGATGGTGTTGTTGGTGGTTATGGAAATGTAAATGGGAGACAAATCTTTGTCTTTGCTTATGATTTCACTGTTCTTGGTGGGACACTAAGTCAAATGGGTGCTAAAAAAATCACTAAACTTATGGATCATGCTGTTAAAACTGGATGTCCTATTATTGGCATAATGGATTCTGGTGGTGCAAGAATCCAAGAAGGAATTATGAGTCTTGATGGATTTGCAGATATATTTTATCACAATCAATTAGCTTCAGGAGTAATTCCACAAATTACTGCTAGTATAGGTCCATCTGCTGGAGGTTCTGTTTATTCTCCTGCAATGACTGATTTTGTTATAATGGTAGAAAAAGTTGGTAGTATGTTTGTAACTGGCCCTGATGTAGTAAAGACTGTGTTAGGTGAAGAAATCTCATTTGATGATCTTGGTGGTGCAATGACTCATGGTTCAAAAAGTGGTGTTGCACATTTTGTTGCACAAAATGAATACGAATGTATGGACTATATCAAAAAATTGATTTCATTTTTACCTCAAAATAATACTGAAGAACCACCTAAAACTAAAACTGATGATGACCCTAATAGATTAGATCACAATCTCATAAACATAATTCCTGAAAATCCTTTACAACCATATGATATGAAAGAAATAATTAATTCTATAATTGATAATCATGAATTCTTTGAAGTTCATGAATTATTTGCACCAAATGTTGTTGTAGGTTATGGAAGAATGAATGGTCAAGTTGTGGGAATTATTGCAAATAATCCTATGCATCTTGCAGGTGCACTTGATATTGATTCATCAAATAAGGCAGCACGTTTTATTAGATTCTGTGATTCTTTTAACATACCAATTATTACTTTAGTTGATACTCCTGGTTACATGCCAGGTTCAAACCAAGAACATAATGGAATCATTCGACATGGAAGTAAATTACTTTATGCATTTTGTGAGGCAACCGTTCCACGAATTACACTAGTAATTGGTAAGGCATATGGTGGTGCATACATTGCAATGGGAAGTAAAAATCTTAGAACTGATATTAATTATGCATGGCCAACTGCACGTTGTGCAGTTTTAGGTGGAGAAGCTGCTGTAAAAATTATGAATAGAAAAGAATTAGCAGCATCTGATGACCCTGAATCTCTTAAGAAAAAATTAATCGATGAGTTTACAGAAAAATTTGAAAATCCATATGTTGCAGCATCTCATGGAACAATTGATAATGTAATTGATCCTGCAGAAACAAGACCTATGTTAATCAAAGCCCTCAAAATGCTTGCAAACAAGAGAGAAAAACAACTTCCTAGAAAACATGGAAATATCAATTTGTGATTAAAATGATTGAAAAAGTACTTATTGCAAACAGAGGAGAAATCGCTCTTAGAGTGATTAGAACATGCAACGCATTAGGAATAAAGACTGTTGCAGTATATTCTGATGAAGATTACAATTCTTTACATGTAAAGAAAGCTGACGAGTCTTATCATATTGGAGAAGCAGCTCCTGCAAAATCCTATCTCAATCAAGAAAAAATTCTTGAAGTGATGTTATCCTCTGGTGCAAATGCTGTACATCCAGGTTATGGTTTTCTTTCTGAAAACGATGATTTTGCAAGATTGTGTGAAAAAAATAAAATAACTTTCATTGGACCATCTGCTGACTCCATGAATCTATGTGGAGACAAAATGGAATGTAAAGCTGCAATGCTGAAAGCAAATGTCCCAACAGTGCCTGGAAGTCCAGGACTAGTAGATAATGCAGATGAAGCAGAAAAAATTGCAAATGATATTGGTTATCCTGTACTTTTGAAATCTGTTTATGGTGGTGGCGGTCGTGGAATTAGATTAGTTACTAATGATAAAGAATTACAAGAAGGTTTTGAAACAGTAACATCTGAATCTATTGCAGCTGTTGGAAAATCTGCAATCATTGTTGAAAAATTCCTAGAAAAAACTAGACATATTGAATATCAAATGTGTAGAGATCATCATGGTAATGCTGTACATCTTTTTGAGAGAGAATGTTCTATTCAAAGACGAAATCAAAAACTAATTGAACAAACTCCTTCTCCTGTAGTAGATGATGCAAAAAGAGAAGAAATTGGTGAATTAGTTGTTAAAGCAGCAGATGCTGTTGATTATACCAACCTTGGAACTGCAGAATTTCTAAGAGCTGATAATGGTGAATTTTATTTCATTGAGATTAATGCAAGACTTCAAGTAGAACACCCTATTAGTGAAATGGTTTCAGGATTAGACTTTGTTAAATTACAAATCGATATTGCAAATGGAGAACCACTCCCATTCAAACAAAAAGATCTAAAGATGAATGGTTATGCAATTGAATGTAGAATTAATGCTGAAGATACATTTTTGGACTTTGCACCTTCAACTGGACCTGTTCCAGATGTGACAATTCCAGCAGGACCAAATGTTAGATGTGACACATATCTTTATCCTGGATGTACGGTATCACCATTTTATGATTCATTAATGGCAAAACTCTGTACATGGGGACCCACATTTGAAGAATCTAGAACTAGAATGCTTACTGCATTAAATGACATGTATGTTCAAGGTGTAGAAACATCAATTCCACTTTACAAAACAATTCTAAATTCTGAAGAATACAAAAAAGGAGAATTATCAACTGACTTTTTGAAACGTTATGATATGATTGATAAATTAACTGAAGATCTTAAGAAAGAAAAAGAAAACAAGAGCAAAGCTGCTTTGGCTGCTGCTATCATACATTCTGAATATTTTAAGAACAGAGTTCAAAATAATAATACAAGCAGTGCAACTTGGAAAAATAAACTGGATTGATGATAAATGAATTATAAAATATCTGATCTTGAAAAATCATTTGAAGGAAAAATTATTGAAAACTTGGGTAATAATGATTATGTAATTAAGATAAATGACAAAGAACATCAATTGAGAATTCTTACTATGAATGCAAAAGGAATAGAATTCATTTTAGATCAACAATATCATAAAGCAAAATATCTTGAAACTCTAACTAATGAAATGAATATTGTAATTGATAATGTTCCAGTTACACTAAACATGAATACTCATTTTGATGAAATTGTTTTCAAAAATTCTGGTGGTAGTGGTTCGGGTGGCACACAATTGGCACTCAAAAGTCAAATCCCTGGTAAAGTTGTATCCATTGCAGTTGATGAAGACGATTCAGTAAAGAAAGGTGATGTTGTTTGTACTTTAGAATCAATGAAGATGCAAGTTGCAGTAAAAGCACACAAAGATGGCACTGTTAAAAATCTCAAAATTAAAGAAGGTGTAACTGTTGCAAAAGGCGATGTCATTGCAGATTTAGAATAATAAAGAAATTTTTTCTACTTAAGGAAATTTTTAATTTCTTCATAGTTTGGTTCTTTTAATGGATCTTCTGATACCCATTTGTAACCAATTTTACCATCTTCCATAATTACAAATACTGAACGTTTTGCAGCATTGTAATCTTTTATGTGAAGTAAATCTTTCATCAAAACATCATAATTTTTTATTGTTTTACTTGTATAATCTCCTAATAATGGAAAATTGAAGTTGTGTTTTTCTGCAAAAGCTTTGTTTGCAAATGGTCCATCATTACTAATCGCTATTACTGTTGCCCCTAAATCTGAAATTTCTTTCCAAGAGTCTCTAAATGTACACAATTCAACTTCACAAACTGGTGAACTTGCAGCAACTATGAAAGATAACACGATTTTCTTTCCTTTGAATTCCTCTAGAGATCGCATTTTTAATTCAGTATCTGGTAACTCAAAATTTGGTGCAATATCTCCAATATTTGCTGACATGAAATTTTTTTCTTGATGTTCTATAAAGTACTTTAGACCACAATTTTCCAAAATTTGATCGATTGATTGAGGCATAGCTTTTTATACAAAAATCAGGGTGAAAAGCTAAATTGGTCGGGGAACTAGCGGGCAATTATAGTACCGTTGTATTGATGTTTGGCTTTGCCGTAGCAGCAATGGCTCCCGCATTAATTATTTCTAGAATGATCTCTCCTAGAAAACGAAGTAATCCTGTTAAATTTTTACCCATGGAATGTGGGCAAGTCCCTTCTGGTGAAGGAAGAACTCATTTTATGATGCAGTATTACCCGTACATTTTGATGTTTGTTGTTTTTGACGTAATGGCGATCTTCTTGTATGCTTGGGGTAGTGCAATTTTAGAACTTCCGAAAAGTGCTACATTACCAATGATGGGATTCTTAGCAATTATGTTTGGAGCAATGGCCTTTGCATTGTATCAATCAGGGAGACGAAGAATATGGTAATTATTTATGTTGATTGTATTTGTGAGGAGACAAGAAACATTGCTTAAAGATTTAGTCACTCCAGAAAATGCAAATGTCTTTGTAGGAAAACTAGGAGATATTTTAGAAAAAGCAATTGATAAACCATTAGGATATGCAATTAATTGGGGAAGAATTTGGTCATTGTGGCCTGTACATATTGAAACAGCATGTTGCAGTGTAGAATTTGGTGCTGCTTCTAGTCCTCGATATGATGTTGAGCGATTTGGCATCATTGAGGCATTTGGTTCACTTAGACAATGTGATCTTGTTGTAGTTCAAGGAACAATCACACGTAAGATGGCACCACGTCTTAGATTAGTCTATGATCAAATGCCCGAACCAAAATATGTAATTGCTATGGGAGCTTGTGCAATTACTGGTGGATTGTATTTTGATTCATACAATGTACTTCCTGGAATTGATGGTGTTATTCCGGTTGATGTTTATGTACCTGGTTGCCCTCCAAGACCTGAGACTCTAATCCAAGGATGTATCTTGTTACAAGAAAAAATTAAGAGAATGAAAGCTAGGAAGTTTGTATGATGAGTACTGAAACACAACCATCACAGGTCGCACCTAATGAAAAACCAGTACCTCCAAAAAAACCTGAAGAAACGCCTGTAGAATTACCTGTATTCGAAAAAGGACTCTCTGATAAAATTACTGGGAAATTTGGTGATAAAGTTGAAGTTGCATTTGTAATTGAAGACAGAGTTAGAATTAACGTTGGTCGTGAGAATGTACATGATGTTGCTGAATTTATTCGTGATGAATTAAATTTTGATCATGTTGAATCTGTTTCAGGAGTGGATTTCCCAAAGGAAAAAGAAATTGAAGTTGTTTATCATATAGGTTCTTACACTGATTCATCATTATCTAGGCAAATTATTGTATTGGCTACTCGGGCTCAGAGGGAAGATAATCCAATTCCTGGACAAGATGCAACTAAACTTCCTACATTAAGAGATATTTTTTACAGTGTTGAATTTCATGAAAGAGAAATTTTTGAGATGTTTGGAGTTTTCTTTGAAGGACATCCTGATAATCGACGATTATTGTTGCCAGAAGATTGGGCAGATTTACCTCCACTTCGAAAGGACTTTGATTCAAGAGGAAGATAATGGCTACTGAAATAATGCCTGGATTAGCACTCCAAAAAGTCGATGAAAGAATAATGACTCTAAATGTTGGACCACAGCATCCTGGTTCAGGACATATGAGAATTGTTGTTCAAATTGATGGTGATTACATTGTTGCATGTGATCCGGATCCAGGTTATGTACATCGTGGCGAGGAAAAAATGGCAGAGTATCGAAATTATATTACAAATATTCCACATTTGGAACGACCTGTAATTCATGATTCTTGTAATGTTCTTTATCCTTATGTTTTGGGAGCTGAAGAACTTTTAGGAATTGAAGTTCCTGAACGTGCAAAATACGTTCGAGTAATTGCATCTGAATTAAACAGATGTATTTACATAATGTATTGGCTTGCAATTTATGGAATTTTCTTGGGACATTCTACAATGTTTATGTGGCCTGCAGGTGATAGGGAATTTTTAATTGATCTTATGGAAAAGATGTCTGGTGCAAGAGTTACACATGCCCATTTTGTTCCTGGTGGAGTTAGAAATGACTTGCCTGCAAACTTCGAAGATGTTTGTTTACGTCATGTAAACTATTTTGAAAAACGTATCAAAGAATATGCTGCAGTATTTTATGATAATCCAATTTTAATTTCAAGAACTCAGGATACTGGTGTTTTATCCAAACATGATGCTATTAGACTTGGTACCACTGGTTCTGTTCTCCGTGCAAGTGGTGTTGATTACGATCTTAGAATCAAAGAACCTTACGATGTTTATGATGAATTAGATATTCATACAAATGTAATGAAGGAAGGTGATGCTTATGCAAGATCCAGAATCCCTTGGCTTGATATGCTAGAAAGTTGTAATATTATTAGACAAGCATTACAAAAAATGCCAAAGTCTGGTTCTGTTAGAACAAAATTAAAACCAAATCCTAAAACTAAAGGACCTGCAACTGTATACAAACGTGTAGAGTCCGGTAGAGGTTCTTTGGGCTGTTATATTGTATCTGATGGTAAAACTGAACCTTATAGATTAAAACTAAGTGTTCCTTCTTTTAGAAATTTAATTGCATTACCTCATCTCCTCAAAGGTGAAAAACTAGGAAATATGCCATCTGTATATTGGAGTCTTAATTATTGGCCAGTGGAGGCAGATCGATAAATGTCCGTTATTGCACCAAAATTCAAACTTAGTGAATTTATTAAATCGATTCTTGATGATGCTTTTTGGGCCATTTTCATTCTTAATCTAATTGGAATTCCTGCTGTGATGATGATTCTATTTTTCATTGAAATGCCTGTAATTCACGGCGAGTTACTTACACCATTTCTGGCACTTTCATGGATTGCGGATCCAACCAGAACACTTCCTATTGTCCAGGCTTTCATGGAAACTGATATTTTTAGAGTTATGGCATTTCCAGGCTTTGGTTTTGCTGCATTAATTGCTGCTGGAACGATTTTCGTTGAAAGGAAAATGTTGGCAAAATTACAGTTGAGAGTTGGTCCTTTCTATTGTGGAAAACTTGAAGGTATTTTACAATTAATGGGAGATGGTCTAAAATTAATTTCCAAAGAAATTATTATTCCTGCAAAAGCTGACAAACCAATTTTTTGGGCAGCCCCAGTAATTTTTGTGGGAGCTGCAGCAGCATTTGTTGCATTAATTCCTGTTGCTCCTGGTTGGGTAGTTGCAGATGTAGATTTAGGCTTGTTAGGTGTTTTTGCAGTCATTGGATTTTTTCCAATAATTACAATTCTTTCAGCATGGTCTGCAAATAGTAAATTCCCATTCATTGGAGGAATTAGAGCTCTATTTCAAATGGTATCATTTGAAATTCCTCTCATTTTGTCTCTATTGGGGGTTGTAATTTTAACTGGAACTCTTAACTTATCAGAAATTGCTGCTAGTCAATCTAATTTCCCATGGATTGTATTTTTACCTGTGGGTGCAATTGTATTTTTCATCACAATGCTTGCAGAATTAGAACGAATTCCATTTGATCTACCTGAAGCTGAAAGTGAAATTGTAGCTGGATGGTTAACTGAACTCTCTGGAATGATGTATGGTCTTGTTCAATTAGGAACTTATCTGAAACTTTATGCATTTGCAGCATTGTTTGTTGTTTTATTCCTTGGTGGTTGGAATGGTCCATCAATTGTACCTCCATTCCCTGCTGAAATTATTACTGATGGGATAACAATGGGTCCTGTAACTCTCAAAGTCCCAGGCTTACCTGTATTTTCTCAAGAAATGCTTAATGGAACTCTTTGGTTTGTTCTCAAAACTGTAGGTGTGATTTTCTTTATTATTTTACCCAGAGGTGTTTTCCCAAGAGTTAGAGTTGATATCTTATTGAATCTGGGATGGACTAAATTAATTGGACTTGCATTCGTTAACATCTTTATTGCTCTAGGCTTGCTTTACGCTGGAGTGTTGGGACCAGGAGGATTACAATAATGGGAACTGCAACTGGAATTATTCGTGCATTGAATTCTGGAATTAAACACATGGCAATCAAACGGTTCACTTTGAGATACCCTGAAGAAAAACTGAAGTTTGTAGGTGATGGTTATCAATTTGATCCTTCGACAGGTGTTGGAATTGCTGGATTGAAAGGACGTCATATGTTGTTTCATGATCATTGTACTGGTTGTCAATTATGTTCTATTGCATGTGAAGGTGTTGCAGAAGCAATTGCAATGGTAAAAGTCCCTGAGGAACAAAAACAAAATAAAAAATCAATCATGCCACAAATCGATTATGGAAAGTGTGTTTTTTGTGGATTATGTGTTGATGCATGTCCATTTTATGCATTGTACATGACAAATGATTATGAATTATCTTCATTTTCTAAAGAAGGTTTAATCTATACTCCTGCACAACTTGCTGTAAAACCATATGTTGCACAAGATAGTGAAATTCAAATAACTGCTAGAGGTGCTACTCATGGCTGATGCAGTATTTTTAGCATTGACTGTTATTACAATTGGTTCTGCAATTGCTGCACTTGAGTTAAGATCATTGATCTATGGTTCCATTGCTTTGATGGGTACACTTGGCGGTATTGCTGGATTCTTTTTCTTATTGGATGCACCATTTGTGGCATTATTCCAATTAGCTGTTTATGTTGGCTCTATAGCTGTTTTGATTTTGTTTACTGTGATGTTAGTAAAAAGAGAACTTATCTTCAAAAAAATTGAAGATAAGAGAAGAAAGTTTGCAGGAATTGGTTTGATGCTTGTTGTAATGGTATCTTTGGGTGCTGTTTTCTTAGATTCAGGAATTAAAACTATTACTACTGATGAACCATCAGTTAATTTTAGAGATATTGGTATTGACTTTGTAACTTACTATTGGCCTGCATTAATCCTTATGGGATTGATTTTGGCAGGTTCTGTAACTGGTGCGCTAGTATTAGCAAAACGAGAGGATGTGGAGAATGACCAGCGAACTAGTTGATTTTACACTTGTTTCAGTTGCCCTATTAGGAATAGGAATCTATGGTTTAGCCGTTAAACGTAATTTCATTAGGATGTTATTTGCTGTTGAAATAATTATCAATGCAGCAAATCTCAATCTTGTAGCATTTGGTAGATTTTTACCTCATAGTGGTGGTCAAACTTTAGCCCTATTCTCAATTGCTATTGCTGCTGCAGAGGTAGCAGTTGGTCTGTCTTTGATTATTGTAGCATATAGAATGTATCAAAATGTCGATATTGCAGACTTTAGGAGTTTGAAGGGATAATGGAATACGCATTATTACAGGCAGTTTTCCTGCCATTATTATTATCTCCAATAGCATACATTATTGGAAGAAAGGTAGGCCCAACTCCTGCTATGTGGTTCACATTTGCAATTTTGCTTTACACCACAATACTTGTAGTCAATGCTGCACTTTCTGGAACTGTAGAAGAACATTATCCATGGACTTCATTGTTTGGTGAATTTGGATTTTTGTTAGATGGTCTTGCATCACCATTTGCAATTATGATTTATGTTCTTTCTACAATTTTGGTTTTGTATTCAAAACCATACATGATTCATAAATTCCATGAACAATTTGAAGAAGAACATAATCTAACTTCATCAACTAATGGTCAAACCTCTGTTGTTGAATCTTCATCACTTTCTAATTATGTAAATGCTAAATCTGGACTTTACTTTGCACTTTATCTTGTTTTTGCAATGGGAATGCTTGGAACAGTTCTATCTACAAACTTGATTGAATTTTATATTTTCTTTGAAGTAATGTTGATTCCAGGTTTCTTTTTAGTAGCACTTTGGGGAGATGGTCCAAGAAGAAAAATTGGTTTAATGTTCTTGTTTTGGACTCATGCTGGTGCAGTTGTTTTACTACTTGGATTTTTGATGATTGGTCTAACTATTGGTAGCTTTGATTTTGTTGATATTCAAGAATCTGAAATCCCTCAAGATGTTGTAATGATTTCTGCAATTGCCATTGCAATTGGACTTGGTGTTAAATTGGCCGTATTCATGTTCCATATTTGGCTACCTTATGTTCACGGTTCTGCACCTACACCAATCAGTGCATTATTGTCACCAGCTATGATTGGAATTGGTGCTTATGGTATTTTTAGATTAATTGTTGAATTCTTACCCTCGACATTTGCAGAACTTTCAATCTGGTTCCATATTTGGGGTCTTGTGACCATGATTTATGGTGGTGCAATGGCATTAATGCAAGATGATCTGAAACGACTTCTTGCATATTCAAGTATCAGTCAAATGGGTTATCTTTTGTTTGGAATAGGTTCAATGTCTGCATTAGGTCTTGCAGGTGCAGAAATGATGTATGTAACTCATGCAATTGGAAAAGGCATTCTCTTCATGATGGCTGGAATTATAATTGTTAAAGTTGGTACTAGAAGTATTTCTAAACTAGGTGGACTAGCAGGAAAAATGCCAATCACTGCAGTATGTGCAGTTATTGGTGCATTGACAATAATGGGTGTTCCTCCAACCAGTGGTTTTATGGGTGAATGGGTTCTATTTTATGGTGCATTAGAAACAGCAATTGAAGAAGGTTCTACTATTCGAGCTGTTACTTTTGGATTAGGTCTTATTGCAACTGCACTTACAATGTCATATTTGTTATGGATGTTAAAACGTGTGTTCTTTGGAAAAACTCCTGAACACCTTGAAAATGTAAAAGAAGGCAGTTGGTATATGACTGCTCCAATGATGGTGTTGGCAGGATTTTCAATCGTAGTTGGAATTTATCCTGATATTTTCTATAAAACAATAATTCCGTACATGAATGGAGTGTTGGGGGTCTAGGTTATGGCAACTGAATTAATGGGATTTGAAATTGGAACTCTAAGTGCTTGGTTAGTTTGGATTTTACCATTTGCAGCAGCAATGATAATTCCCGGTATTGGAAAATTATCTAAACATGCAACAGGATTTGTTGCAGTTGGATTTGCTTTGATGAGTGCACTATCTGCAGCATCTATGATACCTGTTGCACTAGAAGCTCATGAACTTCATCATCAAATAATGTGGATAGAATCAATTGGTCTTAAAGGTGGTGTCTTGGCAGATCCTCTTTCCATAATTATGGCAAATGTAGTTGGTTGGATTTCATTCCTCATTATGATTTACAGCACTGGATACATGAAAGGCGATAAAGACATTCCGAGATTTTGGTTTTGGATGATGTTCTTTATTGGCTCAATGCAACTAATTGTATTATCTGATAATTTACTCCAAGTATTCTTTGGATGGGAAGGCGTAGGACTTGCATCTTATGCATTAATCAGCTTTTGGTATCGTGATAAAAAGAAAGATCATGTTGGTGTTGAAGGCCGAACTGTTCTTGGAATGTTAGATTACTATTCTCCAACTCATGCTGGAATGAAGGCATTCATCATGACCAAAGTAGGTGATGTTATGATGATTGCTGGGATGCTTTTGATATTTCTATTTGCAGGTACTTTTGGATTTAAAGAACTAATGGGTGATACAGATTGGGCAACTGCTATGGCTGCTCAAGGACTATTAGTTCCTGCATTCGTTTTACTATTTGGTGGTGCAGTGGGAAAATCTGCCCAATTCCCATTAAATGAATGGCTACTAGAGGCTATGACTGGTCCTACTGCTGTATCTGCATTAATCCATGCAGCAACAATGGTAAAAGCAGGTGTTTTCTTAGTTGCAAGAATTGGCCCACTTGTATTTGCATTAGGTGCTGCAGGAATTATGGCTGATCAATTCTTTGAAATTGTTGCTTGGGTTGGTGCAATCACTGCATTATTACTTGCAACTCAAGGAATGGTTAATCCTGAGATTAAGAAAGTTCTTGCATATTCTACTGGTTCTCAAATTGGTTATATGATGATGGCATTAGGTGTTGCTGGATTATCTCATCAATATGTTGATGGTTATACTGCTGGATTTTTCCACTTAATTTCTCATGCAATGTTTAAGGCTTCATTATTCATGGCAGCAGGTTCATTGTTGCATATTGTTGGTTCTAGATTTATGACTGATATGGGTGGTTTGAAGAAACAAATGAAAAAGACATATGCTTTCATGTGGGCTGCAGGTCTTGGTTTAATGGGTGCACCATTTATCACAACAGGTTTCTGGAGTAAGGATGCAATTTTTGCTGCAGTATATGAATCTGGAAATGAATGGGCTTTACCATTATACATAATTGCTGTTCTTACTGCTGTAATCACTGCATTTTATACCACAAGAATGATTGGTATGGTATTCTTTGGAAAGAAGAGTAAACACATTGAAAAGATGGAAGAAGAAGGACATCATATTCATGAAGCATCTTTGTCCATGTGGATTCCGTACGGAATACTTGCTGTTCTAACTATTGGAGTTGGTCTTATCGGATTATCTGCTGAAGAAGGATTACATCATTTGTTTACTGATTATCTTGAACACTCATTTGGAATTCATACTGAACATGCCGCAACAGTTGAAGCATCAATTTTGCCTGAATTCTTACAAGGACTTAATCCAGTAGCACTTGGTTCATCTTTAGCAGCATTCTCAATAGGAATTGGATTGGGCTACATCTTCTATATTGGTAGATGGGTTGATCCTGTAAAATTTGTAAATTCTAACATCTTCTTTTATTCAATTCACAAACTTTTCTTAAACAGATGGTATCTTAATGCAATCATCTATTGGTGCTTTGTTGCAGCGCCATTATGGTTAGCAAGAGGAATATTTCGATACTTTGAGAAGACAGCTATTGATTATGGAATGAATGCTGGTGTTCAAAAAGCAGTTGGATGGAGTGCAAAAGTAATTCAAGGAACTCAAACTGGTGTATCTCAATCATATCTATTCGTATTTGGAGCAGGACTATTATTCGTAGTTTTGATATTGTTGATGTAGGTGATATGAAATGTTAGAAATTACTTCAACACCATTGGTTTTAATTGCAATTCTAGGTACTGTTGGAATTCTTCTCCCGATAATTAGTATTGTAAGAAAAGAACGTGGTTCCAACTCATTTTATGCTGTCATTGCATTTGCTGCACTTATTGTATCAATGGGATATGTTGGCTATCAATTCCTAAATGATAATGTAATTCCATCTGCTCTCTTCTCTGAAGATGTAATTGTAGATGATGCATTTGGTGGATTCTTTGCAATTGCAATGTTGATTGTTGCATTGTTCACAACTATTGGTTCCTTCAATTATATGCGAAAACATAATTCTCCTGCTGTTTACTATTCTCTAATTTTACTTGCAACAATTGGTATGGTACTTGTTGCATATTCTACTGATTTGGTAATGTTGTTTGTTGCTTGGGAGTTGATGAGTATTCCAACATATGTTTTGGTTGGATTTATGAAAAAGAATCCAAGTTCAAATGAGGCTGCTTTAAAATATTTCTTGTTTGGTGCACTATCTTCTGCAATCATTGTTTATGGAATTTCAATTTCTTATGGATTAACTGGCTCAACAAACATTGGCGAAGTAATTCAAGGATATTCTACACTTGACCCATCATTGTTACCTATTGCATTGCTTTCTGTTGGAATGTTTATTGCAGGATTTGGTTTCAAAATGGGACTAGTACCATTCCATCAATGGCTTCCTGATACTTATGATGGAGCCCCTCCACCAATCACTGCTTTACTTGCTGCAGCTACAAAGAAGGCAGGTTTTGCTGCAACCATTAGAATTGTTATTCTTGGAATGGTAGTTTTACATCTTGATTGGACTATAGCTTTAGGAATTATTGCTGTAATGACTATGACAATTGGAAACGTTGCTGCAATAATGCAAAAGAATCTTTCTAGAATGTTGGCATATTCTAGTATTGCACATGCTGGATACATTCTAATTGGTCTTGCAATTGCTCCTCACAGCTCACTTGGTTTACAAGGTTCTTTGTATCAAATCTTAAATCATGCCGTAATGAAAGGTGCTGCATTTATTGCAATTGCAGGGATTGTTACTACTTTGGCAGTTACTCATATTGATAAACTAAAGGGTTTGGGAAGACGAATGCCAATCACTGCTTTAGGTTTGATAATCTCATTATTCGCACTTGCTGGAATTCCTCCACTCTCTGGTTTTTGGAGTAAATTGATGTTATTTGGTGGTGCATTAGATGCTGGCTCTGTATTGTGGTGGGCACCATGGCTTGCAATTGCTGGTGTTTTAAACAGTGCATTGTCACTTGCTTACTATGGTTGGATTACTAGAAAGATGTACTTTGAAGGAGAAACTGAAAAAAGAGTCAAAGAACCTAAATCTGTTATTGCGGTAATGATTGCATCTATAATTTTCTTAGTTGGATTTGGTGTTTATCCAGAACCAATAATTAAATTTGTAGAACTAGCAACTCCAGTAATTAGTTTAAGCCTTATGCCTTAAATGATGTAAATTTTATTAGATTTTCTAACTTTATTTTTGCATCATTATCTGGAATTACTCTTAATGACATTCTTGCTTTTTCAGCAAATTTTTTCAACAATTCTTCCATTTTATTAAACACATCTCTAGGATCTGAACTTTTCTTAATTAAAATATTAAATAATTTGTCTTCATTTTTCCAATCAAACAAATCGTCTCTAATTTGATATGCAATACCAAGATTTATTCCATATTCTGATAATGCACCTATTTGTTCTTCTGTTCCATTTGCAATAATTGCACCAGCTCTTGCTGCAACTTCAAATGCAGTTGCAGTTTTGTATTCTATTACTTTTAGATAATCATCAAATGTAACATCTTCACCAGTTTCTAATCTAGTTTCAATCATTTCGCCTTCACTCATTAACATTGCAGTAGAGCCCAAATCTTTTGTGATTCTAGGATTGTTCAATCTTGAAGATATTGCAAGAATCAATCCTAAAACGAAATCACCTGTCAAAACACTGGTGTTATAACCAAATTTGATATGAAATGGATCTTTTTGTCTTCGCATTGTTTCATTGTCAATTATATCATCATGAATGATTGATTCCATATGTAACAGTTCCACTGCACACGATGCAGCAAATGTATTATCGTCGATCTTTCCTACACTTTCAGCTGATAAAGTCAAAATTATGGGTCTGATTCGTTTTCCTCCTTCTAAAGAATATTTCAAAGGTTCAATAAACTCTGATTCTGAATATAGTGAAAGCTCCTTATCTAATGCATTATCTATTTTTTCAATGTATTCACCATAATTTTCAACTAGAGGATTAATTTCGATATTTTTCCTATCCACGATAATCTGTTCAAAATTTTTCTAATAAGTAATTAAATCTTGGTGCTCCAGCCGGGATTTGAACCCGGGATCTTTGCCTTGAAAGGGCAAAATGCTTGACCGGTCTACACCACTGGAACCCATAAAAATTTCTCTTTTAGATCATAAAATCTTTTGTAAACACCAAAGATTTTTTATTGGCAAAATTTTGGAGAGAATTATGAATATAATTCAAAAAATTGATGAAATGATTGAGGAAAAAAGTTTACTAAAACACCCCTTTTATCAAACATGGTCTGATGGAAAATTAACCAAAGAAGCTTTGACAGGTTATGCTAAAGAATACTTTCAACTTGTAAAAGAAGTCCCATCTTTTATGGCTCCAATTATTGAAAAAGCACCTGAATCTGTTATCAAAGAATTGATTGAAAATCAACAGGAAGAATCTGATCACATTAAACCCTGGATTGCTTTTGCAGGAGAATTGGGAATTTCTGAGGATGAATTACTTTCATATTCTGGATTGCCAAAAACAAGAAAAGCTGTTTCTGATTTGAATCAATTGATGGATACTTTTGATGGTGGTGCATCTGCAATGTATGCATTTGAAAAAGAAATTCCTAAAATCAGTCAAACTAAACTTGATGGGTTAGCAGAATTTTATGGAATGACTAGTGAAGAGGCAACAGAATATTTTGAATTACACACTGAAGCTGATATTAGACATGCAGCATCTTGGAGAAATATACTTCAAGAATCTACTGTTGATTCTGACAAATTAATTGAAATTGCAGACAAATCACTTACTGCACAAAATTTGTTGTTAGATAGTTGTTTTGAAGAATACTGTTAATCTCATAACATTTTATACCTGAGAAAATTTTCATTTGCTTAGGGCCCGTAACTCAGCTTGGTAGAGTAACCGGCTCATAACCGGTGAGCCAAGGGATCGAAGCCCTTCGGGCCCATTTATTTTCAATTAGTTTTAAAATAAGCATAATCAAAATTTACTGGCTGCAATGAAGAATCAGAGTTATATCTGAATGATGATTGGAAGGCATTTGTCTGAGCTGCCAGATTTTAATAATTGATTTGTTTTTTCACTTTATCTAAAATATCTTCATTGATGATATTTTCATTAAATAATATTTGTGAAATTTCTAAAACATCTAAAATAGAATGCAGTTTAACATCTAATTGTGCTAAAGCTTCAGTTGCACCTTCCATTCTGTTGACAATTACATATGCATCTTTAATTGTAATTTTTTCTTCCTTTAGTGATTTGATTGCATTAACTACTGAACCCCCTGTAGTTGCTACATCATCAATCATTACAACATTCATTCCTTGTTGGATTTTTCCTTCTACTGATTTTGATGTTCCATAATTTTTTGGTTTACTTCTTACATAAATTAGTGGTTTTACTGTTTCAATAGCTAACGCGGACGCAATCACTAATCCACCTGTTGGAACCGAAACAATCGATTCGAATTTATCTAAACCTATATCTTCGGAAATTCTATTTTCAAGAAATTTTACCATTTTTCTAAACTCTTGAGGATAACTGGGAACTAATCTTAAATCTACATAGTATGAACTTTTTTTACCGCTGGCAAGAGTAAATTCTCCAAATTTTATGATACCTTTTTTGTGTAAAAATATTGCAAATTCTTTGATGAATTCCATGTTGAATCTAACAACATTGGATTTATTTTGGTTTGTATTGAGTGTAAAATATGACTGAAATTTGGTTGAATTATGGGATTACTGACGTAGTTTTAGAAATTAAAGCTGAAAATTTAGAGCAAAAAATTGATTCTGATGGTGAAATTTTAGATGATTCAACAATTAATGAAAAACTTAGTACTCTTGATTTAACAAAGCCTATGGAACTTGTAGTTTTACATAATTCAAAATCTATTCAAAAAATAATTTCATCTTTATTTACTTTATGTGAACAGAAATCAAAACCATTCCCAAAAATTTTAACTGATAAAAAAATCCTGAATTTGGTTAAAGCAGGTTTACCTGAAGGAAGTTCAATAAATGAATTTGATGATATTGAAATTGCAAATTCTAATCTTGTATTCATGGGTGAGATGGAATTTGATGGACTATTTGGCTATGAAACAATCTCTACACGTTTAATTAAAAAATTTGGAATGGATTCCATGCTTTCAGCGTATGCAAAGAGAAATGGAAATTTACCTGTTCCTGGACAATATCCTGAAAGTTTACAAGAATCAAAAAAATTCTCTGATAATTTTGAAATACAAGGAATTGAAATTATTGCAAATTCTCAAGGAATAATGGATTTTACTATTGATCATCCTTCAAAAACACTCTCAACCACAAAATTTTTGGAAAATAATTGCATTAAGGAAATTGATCAACAAAAAACTATGATCATTAGTACTGGTAAAGATGCTAGTAATGACACTCTTGCCAAATCACTTTCTTCAATCTGGAATTGTTCAAATACAATAAAAAATAATGGACTTGCAATTCTAGTGGCAGAATGTAAAGGTGGTTTGGGCTCTGATGCAATTCAACAATATATTGAAGGCAGATTGACTTTAGACCAACTTAAAAATCCTACAAAATACATTAGTGGAATGGAAGATTTATTATTTTTATCAGAAATTCAAAAAAAATTTCAAATTGGTTTGGTGTCTATTCTACCTGAATTCTATGCAAAGAAACTTGATATGATTTCTTTGTCTGGAATAAAATATTCTATGGATTATATTTTAAAAACTCAAGGTATTAGACAAAAAGTTGCAGTTGTAGCAGATGGTGCTAGACTTTTGCTAAGGTAAAATTCCTGAGAATAATCCTGATGGCAATGGTGCACACAGAATTGCTAATATTATGATACCAATATATGCAAATTTTCTATTTTTTGTTAGTGGTGAAATATCATCAAGTGGTGTTGCACTGGGATTTTTTCTTGACATTACTAAAATTAAGATTGCCATTAACCAATAATTTAACAAAACAAGTACTAACATACTTCCATATGTTGCATATCTGTGAATTTTTTGACCCAAAAGTGTTCTTGCCATGTGACCTCCATCAAGCTGCCATGCAGGCAATAAATTCAAAAATGTAATTAAAAATCCAATCCATGCTGCAAACATAATTGGTGTCATGATTACTTCATGACCTTCTCCTCCTTTTCCAAATACTGCTAAACTTGCAGTCATTAGCAATGGTTCTCCTTGTTCCCATTCAACTAAAATTTGATTTGCAAATAAACTCTCAGCTATTTCTTGATCTAAAACTGGTGCAGTATATGCTCCATATAATGAAACTATAATTGCAATTACTAATCCTGCAATAGGACCCGCAATTGCTACATCAAATAAAATATTTCTGTTGATTGTTAATCCTCGTGATTGAATAAATGCCCCGAAAGTTGGTATTCCTAAAATTGGTATTCCTGGAATAAAATAAGGCCAACTTGTTTTAAGCTTGTGTGCTTTTGATGCAATAATATGACCTAGTTCGTGTGTTCCTAAAATCCCTAATAGGCCAAGTGTATAGATGATTGCCATTTGAAATGGATCTCCAATTTCTACAATTAAATTTGTTCTAGATGTTCTATAATACCCGTCAATCATTACAAATGAAATAACAACTATAAACAAAATTCGAGGAGTCCATGAAGCACTCATCCATTTCCTTTGCTTTTTTGGAGAAAATTTTTGAATAATTACAAATTTTTCATCATTTCTCTTTTCAAGTTTACAAACAAAACTTTTGTTCTCTAATCTCCTTGCCAAATCTTCAAATTTTGATTTAAATTCAAAATCCTCAATTTTAAACTCTAATGAAAATTCTGTTTTTGTAAAATCTGTTACTTCGAATATGGAATTAACTAATGATGTTACTTCTTCTTGTGAATTTTCTTCCATATTTTTTGATTTTATCTTTCTATTAATGGTCTTTTGGTTTAAAATTAAATATTGATACTAGTATCATATTTCATGCAAGTGATATTGAGAAATGTTGGTGATTGTAATCTTAGAAGGGCAGAACCCAGCGATCTCATTTCTGTAATGGAAATAAATTTGAAAACTCTACCTGAGCACTATTCTGATTATTTCTATGAGTGTTTGTTAGCTGAATTGCCTGAGGCGTTTATTGTTGCTGAAATTGCGGGAAAACATGTTGGTTATATTATGTGTAAAACAGAATTTGGATTCTCAAATTTCAAGAAATTAGGTTTTGTAAAAAAAGGACATGTTGTTTCTATTGCAGTTCTTGATGATTATAGAAAAAAAGGTATTGGGAATGCACTTGTTGAAGAATCTGTAAATGGTGTTAAATTACGAAAATGTGATGAGTTCTATTTAGAAGTTAGATGTAGTAATAATGACGCTGTAAGATTATATGAAAAACTTGGATTCATAATCAAACAACAACTAAATGCATATTATCGAGATGGTGAAGATGCATATCTAATGGCAATTGAACTAAATTAGTTCAAAACAATAAATAACAAACAAAAAGTTTTCCACCCATGGATAAACGCAAAGGTATGGGAATCACTATCTTCGTACTTTGTATTGGTGGTTTTTTTCTTTATGCATATTTGTTAATGCTTTCTGAATGGAGTCCAATTGTATTGCAATTATCTGTATTAATGATTGCTGGAGGAATTCTTGGTGTGATTGCATGGATTGGATATGTGATGGCTACAACAAAATCAACATCTGCATCAATAACATCTGATGATGATTAATTATTTTGTAATTTTTACATCTACAACTGTTTGATAATATCTTGGACCTACAGCTCTTACAATTTTTGAACCAAGAATTTCTGATTTTACTGGTGTAATTTTTAGATAATGCTCTTCAGTTAATTTTCCTGCTTCAGATTTTTTGTCTGCATGAATATGAGAATAATAGTGAATTATCCCACCGTTTTTTGTTGTTTTGATTGCTGATTCTAAAAATTCATCAGATCTTTCTGGAAGTAATGTTAATGTTCTATCTGATTTGTCAATTAATTGTTCATCAATTATTTTAGATGCGTCCCCATTAATTGAAATCACTTTTCCTGCAAGTTTATTCAATCCAATGTTTCTCTCACAAAGTTTTGATGCAATTGGATTGAGATCTAAACTATACACAGTACATTTTTTCTTTTTTGCTGCCATGATGGAAAACATTCCCACTCCCGCAAACATATTTGTCAAAACCTCTCCATCTAGGGTCGATTTTGCTATTCTTTCTCTTTCAGTTGAAAGACGTGGAGAGAAAAATGCATTTTCTACATCTACTATGAACCTACATCCAAATTCTTTGTATTCTGTTTCTGTGTTATCTTCACCTGCAAGAATTTCTAGATTTCTTGTTCGAAAATCTCCTTCTACTGCAGATGATTGATAAAATACACTCTTAACAATTTTTACTTCATTTAGTAATGTTTCACCAATAATCTTCTTTTTATCCAATAAAGAATCTGGAATTCTAACTATGATTATGCTACCGATTTGATCAAATGCTGAGATTAATTCATCACTTTCTTTTGGTGATAGTATTGTTTCTAATGATTTTTTTAGCATTCGTGTCAATGTTTGTAATAGAAATTTCCTGATGTTTTCTGATCTTTATCTAATCTACTTTCAGCTTTATTCACTCTTGGTCTCAAACTTCTTTCATCTCGTCTAAATGACATGTCTAATGATTTCAAAAATCTATTCATTGCTTCAGGTTTTGGCATTGGCGATGTGGCAACCCCTTCTTTACCTGATTCACCTTCAAATATTATCATTGAATCCGAAACTAGATCCATTAATTGTAAATCGTGGTCAATTATGATTGCTGATTTTCCAAATGATCTAACAAATTTCTGTAAAAATTTTGCAACTGCGATTCTATCTTCAATATCTAGAAATGCTGACGGTTCATCTAATGCATACAAATCAACTTTTTGAATCAAACATGACGCAACTGCAATTTTTTGTAATTCTCCTCCTGACAGATTTCTAATTGATTTGTTGTAGAGTTTTCTAATTTTTAATGGATCTAGAATTTGTTCTTCTTCCTGAGTCCCTTCAATGGATCCGCCATTGGCTTTGTCCAAAACTGCAATTACCTCTGCATCTATATCATTTTGAAGATATTGTGGTTTGTATGCAATTTTTATTTTTTTATCAATCGAACCTATATCTGGTTTTTGTACACCTGCAATCATTTTCATCATGGTTGTTTTTCCAAGTGCATTGGCTCCCATTATTCCTAAAACTTCACCTTTTCTTACTTTTCCAGGTTCAATTATAACTGAAAATGAATTAAATTTCTTTTCAAGTCTTGGATAATTTACAATTTCATTACCTTCTTGGAAAACATCTGTAGATGATGATGATACATCCATAGAGAATTTTTTATCTCTGAATCTTACATTCTCATTTGGTAAATACCCATCAAGGAAAACATTGATTCCGATTTTTGTTGACAAAATGTTTGACACAATTCCATATGCAGATGGTTCTCCATACAAAACTTCAATGTAATCACTAAGGAAATCAAGTAATGTTAAATCATGTTCCACAACCATGACACTTTTACCAATCTTTGCTAAACCTTGAATTACTCTTGCAACCCCTGTTCGTTGAAACACATCATTATATGAGGAGGGTTCATCAAAAAAGTAAAATTCTGTATCTTTTGATGCTGCAGCTGCAACTGCAATTCTTTGTAATTCTCCTCCACTCAGTTCTTTCAAACTTTGTTCCATTGAATTCTCTAATCCTAATTCTCTAACTAATTCTCTTGACACTCCCCTCTCATCATATTTGTCTAGTAATTCATTTCCTGTTCCATTAAATGCTTCAGCAAGATGATGAACTTGTTGTGGTTTAATTGAAGCACGGATTTGATTTTGTTCGATTTTTTGAAAATGTTGTTTTAATTCTGTACCACTATAATGTTTGAAAATTTCTTCCCATTCTGGTGGGTTTTCATATCTTCCAAGATTTGGTTTTAATTTTCCAGCAAGTATGTTGACTACTGTACTCTTCCCCATCCCGTTTCTACCTAGTAAACCTACAACTTCTCCTTTCTTTGGTGTAGGCAATTTGTACAATCGAAAAGAGTTTGGTCCGTATTGGTGAATTTTGTCTGTTGCTAATTCACTTGCTAAGTTGACAATTGTAATTGCATCAAATGGACATACTTTAACACATATTCCGCAACCATTACAGATATCTTCATCAATCTGTGCTTTTTTAGGTGATTCTTCATTAAGTATAATACAATCCGAGCCTGATTTGTTAACTGGACAATATTTTATACATTCTAATCCGCATTTTTGGGGCTGACACAGATCTTTATCTAAAACCCCAACTCTATGTGTCATGTCGTAATTCGGTATTTTCTTTGCTTTATACCTATTTTGAGTGGTGTAAAATCTTGCGTTACGTTAATAGATGAGAATTTAACATGAATGAATAAGCCGGCCATAGCGTTAGGGTGCGACCCAATCTCATTCCGAACTTGGAAGTCAAACCTAATGTCGCTGTTGTGCTACTAAGATGCGAGAGCCCTTGGGAAGCAACAGTGCTGGCATTTTCACTTCTCAATCAATCTTTTAATATTGAAATAATTAGGATCGTGTAAATGAAAAATTGTACCATTTGTATGGAGTCTTTTTCTGATGATATACGATTTCTTAATCATATGATGGAAAAACATGGTTTTAGAAATCCAAATGTTGGAAAACCTGATAGAAATAGTAGAGGTTATTAATTTTTAAAATTCTGTAAGTAATCCAAAACCAATCTTACGCCAAAACCTGTTGCACCTTTTGGATTGTATGATTTTTCTTTTGTAGCTGCTCCTTGTGTCCATGCGACTCCTGCAATATCAAAATGTACCCATGGTGTATCTTTAATTGCATTTCTCAAAAATGCAGCAGCTGTAATAGTTCCAGCAGCTTTACCAATTCCTATATTTTTAACATCTGCAACATCTGATTTGATCATGTCCATGTAATCTTGTGTTAATGGTAACTCCCAAACATCTTCTGTTGTTTTTTTAGATGAATCTACGATTTTCTTTTTCAATTGTTCATTATTTGATACAACTGCAGCTACATTGTTGCCTAATGCTATGATACATGCTCCAGTTAAAGTTGCAAAATCAATAATTACTTTGGGAGAATAATGTTTTTCACCATATGCTAATGCATCAGCTAAAATTAATCTTCCTTCTGCGTCTGTGTTTAAGATTTCTGCAGTTTTACCATTGAATAATTTTATGATATCTCCTGGCCTGTATGATTCTCCTCCAGGCATATTTTCAACTGATGGGATAATCCCTACTACATTTATCGGTAATTTTAATTCTGAAATTGATTTCATAATTCCTAAAACTGTAGTTCCACCACATTTGTCGAATTTCATTTCATCCATACTTTGTCCAGGCTTTAATGAAATTCCTCCTGTATCAAATGTGACTGCTTTTCCAACTAACACAATGGGTTTTTGATTCCTTGAACCGTTATTGTGTTCTAAAATAATTAATTTTGGTTCATTTTTACTTCCTGCCCCTACAGCTGTAATACCTCCAAACCCTTTCTTTTTTAATTCTGTTTTAGAAATGATCTTACATTTCATCTTATTTTTTTTAGAAATACTTTTTGCAAAATTCGCTAATGTGGTTGGAGTACATTCGTTTGGTGGCAAATTTGAAATACTTTTAGTAAATATCGCCCCTTCTGCAACTATTTCTGATATTTTCACGTGTTGTAAAATTTTCTTTGATTTTGAAACTATAATTGTTAAATCTGGTGATTTAATCTCTTTTTGAATTTTGAATTTATCAAATTTGTAAAGAGACATTTTGACCCCTTCTACAATTTGAGAAATCGATGATATTTGTTCATAAACAAAATTTGGTGGAATGATAATTGAGAATTCTTTTAATTTTATTTCTCTTATTTTTTGTGCAATTTTGCCTGAAACGTTTCTAAAAGTATCTTTTGTCAAATTCTCTTTTTTACCAATTCCTGCAAGTAGAATTCTTTGGGCTGGTTTTTTATCTGGACTTGGTATGATGGTAATTTCACCAAGTTTTCCTTTCATATCTTTAAGAGATTGATTTACTGATAGCATTGTCTTGGAGTCTATTTTTTTTAATCCTAAGACTTTGTCTGAATTTTCTAAAACAAAACCACAAAGAATTTGAGTATTTTTTACAGAATTCTCAACTTCTATCTTCATATTCAAAATAGAAATTTAGCACACTAATTAGATTTATGATTTTTTATTCAATTTTAATTATATTGCTATTTGAAAAAAGACTTTGTGTTCTTTTCATTAATGCTTTGATTGTTTTACATTCTTGTTCACATTCATTATGGATGTCATATTCTCTTCTGTTACACTTCTTTCTTGTAATAATCAATTTTATCAATGGAACTATGGCGGCTCTTCCACCATATGCTGTTTTTTTATCAATGAACCAAAACATATCTAAGGCTGTTTCATCTAAAATCTCTTTTCTAATTTTAATGCCTGAACTAGAAAAATGACCGATTATTGCAATTTTTCCTTTTATGAAAAAATTAATTATTTTAATTAATTTAAAGCACAAATAACATTTATTATCAAAAATTATAGTTGGTTCTTTATCCATAATTATTTCAAGTAATTATTACATTAAAATTTTTTAAGAAAAATTTTAAAAATTTGATAAAATTCTAGTTTGAAATTTTAAAATAACTTACTAGTATTATCTATGATTTTGGAAGCATTCTCTGCAATATACAGGTCTGTCTTCTTTTGGTTGGAATGGTACTTGACAATCATTTCCACAATCACCACATTTTGCATCATGCATTTCTCGTGGTCTATCATCCCTTCTACCAAATCTACCTCCCTGTCTTCCGCCTGATCTACCTCCAAATCTTCCACCACTTCTTGGTTCTGGTCTATGATTTTGGAAGCATTCTCTGCAATATACAGGTCTGTCTTCTTTTGGTTGGAATGGTACTTGACAATCATTTCCACAATCACCACATTTTGCATCATGCATTTCTCTTTCTCTATCGAATGACATGTTTTTCTACACATCACTGAAATTCTACTGTAATTAAACTATTGTAAACAAATTTCTTGTTTTTCAAAATTAAAAAATACCATCTTTCTTTTCTTAAATTCTTAGAAATAGATTTTTATTAAATTTCTAAGGTTAACGATTCAGATGGGGCTTAACTACTATCAAATTAAGAAGCATATTCTAAGATCTAGAAAATTAGTAATTAGAGCTACAAATGCTGCTGCATCTGGTCACCCTGGAGGTTCTTTTTCAATGGCAGAAATTTTAGGTTGTTTATTTAACAAACATTTGAAATTTGATCCAAAAAATCCTCAATGGGATAATCGAGATCGATTAGTTTTGTCTAAAGGTCATGCAGCTCCAGGTTTATTTTCAAACATGGCAGTTGCCGGATATTTTCCAGAATCTGAACTTGATACTCTGAGAAAATTTGGTAGCAAATTACAAGGACATCCTGATTTAAAGTGTCCTGGAGTTGAATTTTGTGGAGGTTCTCTAGGAACTGGTTTATCTTATTCTGTGGGAATTGCATTAGCTGGAAAAATTGATTCAAAAGACTATCATGTTTTTACGATTATAGGTGATGGTGAATCTGACGAAGGTCAAATTTGGGAAGCTGCGATGACTGCCTCGAAATACAAAGTAGATAATCTTACTGTTTTTCTAGATAGAAATTTCATTCAACAAGATTCTTACACTGAACGTGTAATGCCTCTTGATAAAAAATTAGAAGGAGATGACTTTTCAGAAATGTGGAAAGATACATCACGATGGAAAACTGGTGAAAAATGGAGATCATTTGGATGGAATGTTATTGAAATTGACGGACATCGTATAGAACAAATTGATGCTGCAATTAAAAAAGCAAAATCTACTAAAGATGTACCTACTATGATAATTTCAAGAACAATAAAAGGAAAATCTTTAGAACACATGGAAGATAATCCGCAATGGCATGGAAAAGCTCCTGATTCTGATATTGTACCAATAATTAATGTTGAACTTGATTCACAATTTATGATTGCACCTTCAATAATTGCAGGTGATATGACAAATCTTGAAAATGAGATTAAAAGATGTGTTACTGGAAGAGCTGATTATATTCATCTAGATGTAATGGATGGTCAGTTTGTTCCCACAAAAACTTTTGATCATTTAAAAATTAAGGAACTCAGACCTCTTACTGAAATTCCTTTTGATACACATCTTATGATTAATGATCCAGTAAAACACATTCAAAATTATATTGATGCTGGAAGTGATATTGTTACTGTTCATGCTGAAGTAACTGATGAATCTAGCTTTGGAGAAATCCATGACATGCTAAAACAAAATCAAATCGGTGTGGGTTTTGCAATAAATCCTGAAACTGAATTGCCTACGTGGTCTTACAAATTTCTTTCATCTCTAGACCAGCTTATTGTAATGTCTGTAGTTCCTGGAAAATCCGGTCAAAAATACATTGAAGAAACTCATTCAAAAATGTCTAGATTAAATTCCATCCTAAAAGAAAATAATTTTTCTGGTTATGTTGAGGCTGACGGAGGGGTTAATCTTGAAAATATTGGTTCTATATTTGCAGATGGAGCTAGAGTATTTGTTGGTGGTGGAGCTATTATTGGTCAAGAAAATGTTAGAATTGCAATTAAAGAATTTAGAGATGAAGTTTTGAAATCTAGACGTAGAATTTTACTAGATAAAGCAAACGAATTAGGTGGTTCTGATTTGGTTAACAAATGGATTAATTTGCATGTGATTGGAACAAAACAAGAACAAATCAAAAAAATTGCAAAGGAGATTGAATATCTTTGAATGAACCTATAATGACTGATATGCGTTCAGAATATGCCAAAACTCTTGTTCAAATTGGAAAAGATAACCCAAATGTAGTAGTCTTGGGGGCTGATACAACTGATTCTCTTAAAACTTCAAGTTTTGGAAAAGAATTCCCTGATAGATTTTTTAATGTTGGAATTGCTGAAGCAAATCTTGTAACTATTTCTGCTGGTTTGGCTATATCTGGAAAAATTTCTTTTGCCAGCACTTATGCAATATTTTTACCCGGTAGGGCTGTTGATCAAATCCGAAATAATGTTGCATATCCTTCACCTTTGGGAAAAAAAGGTCTAAATGTAAAACTTGTAGTTTCACATGGTGGATTATCTGTAGGACCTGATGGTGGTTCACATCAGCAAATTGAAGATATTGCAATCATGAGAACAATTCCTAATTTTCGTGTTTTTATTCCAGCTGATACTATTGCTGTTTCAAAATTAACTCATTTAATGGTAAATGAATATGGTCCATTTTACATGAGAATGGCAAGATCAAAAACACCTTTAATTCATTCAGAATCTCAAGACTTCCAAATTGGAAAAGGAATTACTTTGAGAGATGGTTCTGATTGTACTCTTGTATCTTGTGGAATTACTGTTCGTATGGCTCTAGAAGCTGCTGAAATATTACAAAAAGAAGGGATTTCTTGTAGAGTATTAGATATGTTTTCAATTAAACCTCTAGATAATGAATTATTAGAAAAAGCAGCACGTGAAACTGGTTGTATTGTAACAACTGAAGAACACAATATTTTTGCTGGAATGGGATCTGCTGTAACTGAATCTGTTTCTGAATCCTA
Organism: Candidatus Nitrosopumilus sp.; assembly: GCA_018263505.1. Taxonomy (GTDB): domain Archaea; phylum Thermoproteota; class Nitrososphaeria; order Nitrososphaerales; family Nitrosopumilaceae; genus Nitrosopumilus. The sequence goes on along the minus strand of JAANXA010000028.1, from coordinate 21,344 downwards.
CCCTGTCCCAATTAAGAGAATTGGTGCTCAAGATATGTTTGGTGAATCTGCTAGGGATCAAGAAGTTCCTTTACTTTTAGAAAAACATGGAATAACATCTTTTAATATGGTAAAACAAGTCAAAGAACTAAGGGCTAAAAAACTATGAAAATTTTTCTTGATACTGCTAATTTAGAATCTATTAAAAAATTCAATGATATGGGTTTGTTAGATGGAATTACAACAAACCCTTCTTTGATGTCCAAGGAGGGTGGAAATCCAAAAGATGCAATGGAAGAAATCACAAAAATTATTCAAGGTGATGTTAGTCTAGAAGTTGTAAGTACTGATTATTCTGGAATGATAGAAGAAGGTAAACGTCTTCGAGAATATGGAACTAATGTTGTAGTTAAAGTCCCTATGACTCCTGATGGTTTGAAAGCTTGTAAATCTCTTTCATCTGAAGGAATTCCTGTGAATGTTACATTAGTTTTCTCACCTAACCAAGCTTTACTTGCTGCAAAATCTGGTGCAAAATATGTCAGTCCGTTTATTGGAAGATTAGACGATGTTGGTCAAGATGGTATGAATTTGATTAAGGATATCGAAGAAATTTTTTCTAATTATGATTTTGGAACTGAAATACTTGTTGCAAGTATTCGTCACCCGATGCATGTGGTTGATGCTGCAAAGATTGGTGCAGATGTGGTGACATTACCTCCATCAGTGCTAGAAAAAATGTTAGAACATCCATTAACAAAAATTGGATTAGAAAACTTTCTTTCAGATTGGGAGAAATTGAAATCTGGAAATCCTGATATCAAAATATAAGATATATGAAAAATATTTTAAAAAATAAAATTCAAAAGGAAAGATACTATGTAGTACCTTTTCTGGTTCCTGTACCTCTACCTGTGAGTCTAGTTTTTCCTTTGGTAGATGGTCTTTCTTTAGGTTCTGGAATATCTGATAATTTCCTTCTCCCAGTGCCTCTTCCAGAGGAAACCATTTGGCCACCTGCTGCTTTTTTTCTTTCTGCTTGAATTTTCTTAAATTCCTCTCCTGAAAATTTAAGATCTTCTACATCTACTTCGATTGTTCCTGTACCTCTACCTGTTCTAATTTTTACTTTAACCATGTTGTCCAATAAATTATCTGGTATTTATCTAATTTTATGGTTGAAAATTAACTAAAATTTTATATAATTATGTTAAATGTTAATTTTTTTGATTTTAATTACTTATCCAACCTAATTTCTTAAAATATGCAAACATCATAATTGCTGGAACTGAAGATGCTAAAATTATAAAAATGAACATTGTGTATGGCCCTAATATCATTAAACTATCCCCTGCCCCACCTGGTAAACTAATATTCATTCCATAAAATGTACCGATCACTGTTGATGGAATAGCTAATGTAAAAATAATCGTTAGTAATCCTAGTACTTTGTTTGTTTTTTCTGTACTTAATACAAAGTCTGTATCTTTGTAAATTTCCATTGTTTCTCTAGATTCTTCTAATGTTTCAATTACTTTGTCTATGTGATCAATTACATCATCAAAATATAATGTCAATTCTTCATCTTTTCTTTCAGAAAATTTCTTCACATTTTTAGCAATTTCTAATACAAATTTCTTTAATGGGTTCACAATTCTTCGTAATCTGTTAATTTCTCGTCTTAGTAATGCAATACTTCTTGCAACTGGTTTTGCCTCATCAAATACTCTATCTTCCAATTCATCTAAATTCGCAATAATTTTTCTAGATGTATGTAACAGATCATCTACTAATACGTCTATAATCTCATGAAGCAAATGACCTGAAGATTTTTCTAATAGTCTTTTTCTTCTTTGTTGATCTGAATCTGTTCTACAAATATCTACTAATTCAACTAGAGGTTTAAGATCTCCTTGATGAATAGTTACTAGAAAATTTCTCCCTACAAATATTGATAATTGACTATTTTTTGAAATTCCAGTTTTTTGTGAAAGTGGAGGAAAATGAAGAATGACAAAAAAATGTTCGTTATAACTATCTAATTTTGGAAGTTCAAATCTAGTCATACAATCTTCTATGTTTAATGTATTGAAATTATATTTTTCAGCTAATTCCTCAATATCTTTTCTATCTGGATTTTGTACATCAATCCATTCAAAATTTTCTGATTGTATTGTTTCAATTTTTTTAATTATAGATTCATCTATTGACTTCTTCCCTGAACGTAATCTTTTAGAAATGAACCCTTTTTTCATGACGAAAAATACCTCATTACAACAAATTTAAAGCGATCGATATTGCAAAAATCAAAACTTTTGTTCTAAATCTTATTTGAACGGAAGAATATTACTTGCACCAAAATATGTTATTCCTATTGTAATTGCCATTGCAATCCACCATACTCTCATGTTGTTCATTTTACATAGTTGATAATAAATCTACAGCCTATTTTCAGTCAAAAATCAAAGATTATTACAGGATAAACTATTTTTCAACTTTGTGGCCTTCGTAGTACAGTGGTTAGTATAGAGGATTGTGGATCCTCGGACAGGAGTTCGATTCCCCTCGAGGGCCTTCTAAATTATCATCGTTTACATGTTTTGATAAATCCTTTATTGAATTATGATATATATTGAATAATACAATAAAATTAGAAATTTTGTTATAATTTGAAATTTTTCTAATATTGAATTTATATAAATGAGGCAATTTTACGTAAAATACTATTGCCAAACACAAAACCTATAATAGAAATTGTAAATGTTGTTGCTTCAGCAACAATAGATGAAAAATTAGATCTTAATAATATTCAAGCAAAAATTCCTGATATTGAGTATAATCCGGATCAATTCCCAGGAGCTGTTTTTCGAATTATTACTCCTAAAACTGCAACATTACTTTTCAGTACAGGTAAAATGGTATGTACTGGTTCAAAATCTGAAGAAATGGCTAGAAAAGCTGTAAAAACTGTTGTTCAAAAATTGAGAAAAGAAAAGATCAAAATTAAAAAGGATGCTGTAGTGACTATACAAAATATTGTTTCTTCTATTAATTTAGGAGGAAAAATCCACTTGGAAAAAGCTGCACGAACTTTGCCTAGAAGCATGTATGAGCCTGAACAATTTCCAGGTGTTATTCATAGGATGGTAGATCCAAAAACGGTAATTCTATTATTTGCATCAGGGAAATTAGTTTGTACAGGTGCCAAAACTGAAAAAGATGTTTATCGTTCAGTAAATAACTTACATAGTAAATTAGAAGAATTAGATTTAATGTTGTATGATTAGTTTATCTGAAATAATATTTTCAAATCTAAAAAATCCCAAATTTACTTGATTCCATTTCTTCTTTAATTGCAAATTTACATCTAGGTGTTTTTCCTTCTATTTTTTGTGATAACCATGTGAGAAATTTTTTCTCCACTCCTTTACCTTTCAGCTTTTCAAAATCCGAACCCATAATTTCTTTTAATTTGTTAACAAGTGATTTATTTACGCTTAGAACAAAAAAATGCCATCCAAACGCAAATTCTGAATCTGTCATTACAAAATCTTCTTCACCGTGCACCATCTCTTCTAAGCGCAATAACTGACTTGTCAATACTTTACTTGTCTTTTCATAATCTATTGTTGAAACATTGATATTAATTCTAGATTCCATATTGGATTTATTTCAAAACAAAATAAAAGGATTACATAAATTATTACTCTAAAAGATATTCAAAGTCTATATTGAAACTGTTTTTCATAATTTTGATATATGTCTGAATTGATTCTGGAATTTCTTCTCCACATGCAACTCCAAACTGCTTTGCATTAATCCAAATGATCAGTGTTTGAATTATTGTTAAAAATCTGTCATTCTTTACATCTGGTGTTCCAATGGCTTTTGTGTATCTTTCTGCAAATTCCCACGCTGTAACAAAATCTATACATTTAACTCCAAATATTGACAATATCTGCTCTTGCATATTTTTTGCTTTAGTAAATGGTAATTTATTGACAATATATGGAAAATCCACTTTATCTGGAAGATAGTCTGTAAGTGGTCCCCAAATTGTTATAATTTTTGTTCCTGATTTTAACTCACTGAATTTTTTTATCATCTCATTAATTATTTTTTCATTTGAAAACCAAAATAAAATAACTGATGCATTAGATAATTCTGATTCTTGTATGTCTTGACAAATTAATTCTCCTGAAATACTCTTATCTTCTAATTTCTTTTTTGCATCTTGAATTTTTTTTGCATTATTATCAATCCCTATTGCTTTCTTAACTTTGAAGTCATTAATTGCAATTTCTACTCCTTTCTCATCTCCACACCCTAAATGGAAAAAAATATCATTCTCCCCCAAATCAGCAATTTTGAAAATTGTTCTTAGTGATTTTTCTGATAGTTGGACATCTTCACCATTTAGAACATTTTCTGGTAAAGTTTTTAGATATTCTTCAATTCTCAATATTTTTATTTTCTAATTAAGACATTTATTCTCTTATACTTTCTAATTTTGAAACTGCTTGCCAAAGTTGTGTTCTAACATATGATGGCATATTTGGATCTTGTGTAACGTCATCTAAAAGACTAATTGTATTTGCAGCTCGTACTGATAATGAGTATTCCGGATTATTCAAATCTGCAATCAAATCAGTTATTGATTTTTTTATAGTTTTAGGAGTAGAATTACTGGATGTAATTTGATTAAGTGTTTCAATTGCCTCCTTCATAGATTGTTTATTTTGTGTTTCATCTGCCATTTTAACATCATTTCTTAAAAATTAGAAGTATATAGTTACTTTCTATTGTCCCATTACTTAATACATTTATTCATATAGTTCAAATTTTCAGATTTGTCCAGAATTTTCAATAATTCTAAATAAAATTATTCTATCTAATGTCCAGAATTTTTTTAAAAAAATGATTAGAGGGCGTCTGACCCCGTCTTTTTTGATGCTATATTCAATATAGAATCTACCGTAGTTGAAATTATTATTCCATCTCCATTCTTTCCTGAGAATGCAGCATTTTCAATTGCAGATATCACTTTTTCTGCATTTGAATCATCTACAACTGTAATCACTATGGCAATTTTGTTGTATTCTGCAATGTATGAGCCAGTCCCTCTACCTGCACGAATGGTTTGTCGTTCACCTGAACCACGTCCATTACCTTCAAGAATTGAGAATCCTCCAACTAAATCATTGATTGCATCAGAGACTGCACTAATCTTTGTAGATTGAATTGTTGCCTCGATTTTCTTCATTTTGATTTTTCTTTGATTTGTGTTTAAAAGAGATAGTATGTTTTTATCTTATTTTTATGATACAATCAAGGTTATTTCATAATCCTTTTAGTTTTTTAATCTAAAAATAAACTAGATTTATGAAAAATGATGAGAAAAGATCACATAGATTAAACTATCTTCTAAAATGCTATCTAACTGATCCTCAAGAAAATATTCTTTATCAAAAAGCAAAACAAATGGGTGTAACTGATTCAACTGCTAAAGACTATATCAGAACAGTAATTATTCAAGCACAAAAAACCCACTCAAAATAATTTATCTCATTTTTATTCTTAAAATTAGAAATTCTCCGTAATCTTAAACAAGGTATTCATAAATAATCATGTTGGAAAAGATATTCATGACTGATCCATTAATTGATGATGTAAAAGCTCTATTAGACAAGGATTTTGAGGATGATCGAATTCTAAAACAAATTCTTAGAGCATGTCAAAATGATGAAGTTATCAGTAATTATGAGAGAAATTATGTAAAAAAATTAGTAGAAAAACATTTGAGAAAAAAACCAGAATCTGTTTTACCTCTACAAGTTGAGGAAAAACCTGTGATTCCAGATGTTATAATGCCTCAAACTCAATCTGTTTCAAAAACTCAATCATTTCAATATTCTTCATCAAAAACTCAATCAAAAAATTCAAAAATGTTTTTAGGATTGGGTGGTGTTATTTTGGCAATAATTATTGTAGCTACAGTTTCATTTAATGGAGTATCTGATGTACCTTCAAATGTAACAACACCTGTTGTCTCAACTTCTCTTTCTATTCAAACTGATCTTTCATCTTATCATAAAAAAGATCTGATTGCAATAAATGGAATTTCTAATGTTCCAGGCTCTGTAAATTTATCAATCGAGAATCAAAATAATGAGATTGTTTGGGCAGAACAATTATCTCTAAAAGACAATGGTACCTTTTCCACTTTAGCAATAGCTGGTGGCCCTGGATGGGAAAATTCTGGAACCTATACAATTAAAGTTGATAATGGTGCAGAAACAACATCTAACTCATTTTCTTTTACTACATAATTTTTTCAAATTCTTTCCAATGGGAATCAACCAAATTTCTTAACTCCTCAATACTAATCTCTTCCATAAATTCACGATAAACTATGAATTTGTTTTGTTTTCCTAAATCATCACCATAAATATCACTTGTATTCTTTGGTATTGCCCCTGTTCTCCATTGAGTCATTTCAAAAATCCACACAGTAGAATCTGGATTTGAAAAATCAATATCATCACATCCCACTACGTAAAGATAGCATTTTGTTGCTTTGTTTAATTTTTCATGTAATTTTTCGTATGCAATTATTTGTCCTTTGGGAATGTTGATCTTATCATTGTGAAATCCTTTGAATTCTAAAATTACAAAACCACCTTTATGCTCAACTAACCAATCAATATCTGTACCACCTGATGCTATCATTCCGTGTACGATTAAATCTCCTAAAACTTCCCTTCCACGAGTAAATTCTGATTCATCAAAAATTTGATATTTTGCTTTAGGGCTTTTTCGAATTACCTGATTTGATTTTTGTTCACTTTCTAAAATTTTTTCTTTTTCATAAATTGTATCGATTAAATCACTTGTTTCATTTTCCATAAATTCTTGAATCTAAAACCTGATGATAAGCAAGTTTGTAAAATTTTGTAAAGTTCTATATTTTTTCTTATCTACAGAATAATTCGCCATTTGTTCCTTTGTATAAAACAAAATATTCTTCTGGATTTTTTCTATCTTTTTTTGCATTTAAAGCATCTTGATACATTTCAAAATGCTCAACTAAATACAATTGATTTTCTGAATCCGAAAAATAGTCGATTCCTACCAAATCAAATCCTCTTTCAGGAGTTAGTAATTTCTTTTCTTTTTCATAAATATCTGTAGTCAATTTTTAATTTGAAAATTAAAAATTATTCATAAATCATTAGATCTTTTTCTTCTAATACTGAATGCAAATTATGAACAGAACGATAAACATCTGATTCTTTTTTGGCACCTGTACAAACTAATTTCCCTGATGCAAATAATAGAATTACAGTTTTTGGATCAAGCATTCTATGAATAAGTCCTGGAAATTGTTCAGGCTCATACATGCTTCTAGGTAAAGTTCGTGCAGCTTTTTCCAAGTGGATTTTTCCTCCCAAATTAATTGCTGCTACAATATTTTGAACTGTAATTACAGCATCTTTTTTTATTTTGATTTTGCCCTTTCTTAATTTTTGAACAACTGTGTTTACAGCTTTGATTGCCATCTCTTCAGATTTTGCACCCGTACATACCATTTTACCTGTTCTAAAAATTAATGTTGCAGTTCTAGGACTTTTTAATCTGAATACTAATCCTGGAAATTGTTCAGGATGATACTCTGTATCGGGAAATTTTTCAGTAATATCATTAAGATCAATTTTTTGGTCTACTGATGCTGATGCAACAACATTTTCAACACTGACAATAGGCTTTGTTTGAGGCATAACGAGGGACTTTAAATAGCCCTTTATATATACTAGTCAATTTTTATGAAACTTTTCAACAAAATCAATGTCTGCTAATCCACTGATACCTGTATTCCTCATCAATAATTTCTGTCACAATTTCTTTATTTTTGAAATTTGTTTTAGGCAAATCTACATCAAAGAAACCTAATTGCCCTTTCCATGGGATTGGAATTCTTAATGATTTAGGATTTTTTAATAAAAAACCAAAAGTTTTTCCACTGAATTTTTTTGAAGACATATGGAATTTCTGATCTTTTTTAATCTCTTTATCTGAATTGTATTTCTTTACTTGGTACAGTTCTATTTTTCCAATTATTGCACCTGTAATTAATTTCTCATTTATTTTCAATCTTTTACAATCTTCTGCTCTAATTTTTATCGGAGCATGAATCAAAAACTCTCCTCGAAAATTAGTATTCCAATTCCTTAATTCTATATTTTTTTTTCCTGAAATTATTAAATTTGCAAACGGTTGAGAAACTGATAAACACTTCAAAATTTTATTCTTTAGCTATCTGAATATATTCGCCAGGACTCTTTCCACTTCCTTCAGGTAAATTAGTTATACCTCCATTCAAACTCTGAGTAACAATTCCCTTACTAGCCAACACTTGTGATGTCATTAAAGAAGTATTTCCTGCCATGCATATTAGTAACGATTTTCCTTTTGTTCCATTTAGCTCTTCGTTGAGTTCTTCTGGAATTTGTTGTGTTGTAAGTAAATCACTGATAACTTTAGCTTTAGGGATGGAAATTTTTGATTTATCCACTCCTAGTGATTTGGCAATCATTTCTATTCCTTCTTCACGTGGAGTGTATTGTGTATGAACCCAAATAATTTTGTCATATTCTTCTGCCTTTGATGCTGCATCTTCAAGAGAAATATTCATAGAGACTTGATTTTCTGATATCTGTTTAAAATTCTTTCTGTACTTTTCTATTCCATCAGCAACAATCACTACAAATTTTTCTGCCTTTTTCAGATTTGCCATTTGCATTGCTGCATACAATTCCAAAGCAGTACTTTCTCCTATATCATGACCTTTGTCTACAAAAAACTTGAAAAGTAATTTCACCTTTTCAAAATCTATTTCATATTCTTCAGCAAATGTTTCTGGTTTGTATAATTTTAAACCTGATGCTTTGGCTTTTGTTCGAATTCCAGCCACATCTTGGCCTGCAGGTGGAAATACAACATTAATTGCTTTTTTAGAGTATTTTTCAATCATATACTGACTTAATCCTCCCGAGGTACCGCCAGTACCAAATGAACAAATCATTTGATAATTTTCTAAATTATCTTCATTTTCATGTAATTGTTGATCAATTTCAGGAGCTGTAACTGTTCTATGAATTTCCATGTTTAATTCATTATCATATTGTTTTGGACAGAACAAATCATAAATTCTTGCAAGAACTCTTGCCAAATTAATAATATCTTGTTTAGCTAATAACCCTTCAATTTCTTCACTATTTTTATCAAAAATTTCAGGATCAAACCCAATCTCTGCTAATTGTGATCTCACATTACCTGCAGTAGCTTTTGCAGCTAATTCGTTTGCTTTATTTTCCATTCCTGGTGCTGGACAAATATCCATATCCAAATCCATAATCCTGATATTTTCATTTCTAAGTTCTTTGAAAACTCCCTCTTGTAATTTTCTTGATACAAGTGCTACAACATTTATTCCAAGTTTAGATAATTGACCTAAGGCTATTCCAAAATTTCCCGAAGTAGCTTCAATAACTGTTTGTTCACTTTTTAATTTTCCTGAGGTAATTGCATTATGAATGATATGGGCTGCTGCTCTTACTTTAATTGAACCACTCAAAAGTGTTGAATCAAATTTCCCATAAATTTTCAAATTTTTATCATCTAGATCTAATTTGTAAATAGTTTTTGCACATTCTTTCAAATCTTCAGTAAGATCAATTAACGGTGTAGGATTGACAATTTTTGAATTCTCAATGTGAGGAATTTTACTCCATATTTCTTGTTCAAATTTATCTAAAAGTATTTTATCTATACTACTTTCTTCCATCTTCTATTTCTAAAATTCTAATATGTAATATACCTATTAGATACTGATAATTTTTTCTCAATTTTTATTTTCAAATTTTACACATCTAAAATTCCGATTACTTTACTTGGAATATCTTTTAGTCTACTAACTGACATTGTTTTCTCATATCCTAAGTGTCTAAGATTATTTGCAATTGTAATGGCTCTTACAGTGTTAGAGCCAAGACCCATGGCTACCATACTTATGCCTAATCCTTTGAGTGATTTTGTCATATTTCTAACTGCATTTGGATCCGATGGCTCACCATCTGTTAATGTCAAAAAAATATCTGGTCTTTTTGACTGTAAAATTGGGAACATCTTATCATATACTTCTGCTAAAGGAGTTGAGCCATTAGCAATTACTTGTGCTAAACGTTTTGCAGTAATATTGTTCCATTTGATATTTTCTGGTTTAATTGACCAACACACCATTGATCTATCTTGTGTACTAAATGCATATACTGCAAATTTTACTTTTAAGAATGCTAAAACTTCACAAAGTGCAAGTGTAGCTTTTTTGTATTCTATTGCATCTGATGCAATACTTGATGAATGATCTAATAAAATAACAATTTTTGTTTTAATTGATTTTTTTATATCTATGAAAAATGGCTCATTTCCTTCAATGTAATTTTCTTCATCAAATTCATCTCCTGATTTTAGATGTTGTTCTTTCCACCCTGACTTCCATTCTTTGAATTTTGTTTTCAATCCATTAATCAAATTCATATCATAAATTGTAGTTTCATCCACATTTCTTGTGGATGGCGTTTGAATCCCAACAGCTTCTGGAATCAATCCTTTGTTTTCTGTTTTTTTAAATTCTTCAAGCAACAGTTTGTATTCATCATAGATGTCATCGCCACGTAATACTGCAGAAGGATCTACGGTACCATGTTCGCCTTCTTTATTTTTAGAAATAACTTTTAACACTTTCAATATTTCTTCTTCAGATAATGGCATTCCTGCTTTCATAAATGGCAATGATATTGGAATTGTTAAAAGCGAATCAATTTCTAAAGTTTTTATTATTTCTGTGACTTTTTTTTCAAGCCATTCTGTTTCGAGATTTTCATTTATTGCTTTATTGATATTGTATTTTGCAATTTTTGTTGCTTTTTTTATTTTCTCAAAATTACTTGATTGAATTTCACCTTTTATTGCTCCAAACATAAAATATTGATAAAATGCTTCAACAATCCTTGCTTTACCATAAACTGTATGTAATTGAGGTCTAGATATGAGCATGAAAGTGTGATTAAAAATTATTTCTTCACTCATACCTCTCCAAATCTTTCTTCCTAATTCTTCAACTCTCTGTGTTTCCATTGTATTTAGAATAAATCCAAATGCATGATCATTACTTAGAATTTTTTTACAATGTTTTATCCTCATTGCTTCATACCATAATGAAGTTCGAAATTGTCTATACCTCTGAAAATCATTCCCTATTCTTTTCTCTAATGGGGTTAGAATCACTTTGTGTTCTTTTAATCTAGTTTTTGTTTCAACTTTATCTGAAATTTCAATTATGATATTATTTTTTTCAGACCATCTCCTAACAAGAAATGTTGCAATCTCTACTAATGATTCATTTTGAAGTTTTACTGTCTGCATTTAATTTCCAAACATCGATGTTATTATGTCATTTACTTTTTGAAATTCTATGTCTCCCCATTGCATGTATACATTCCCGAAAACAAAATCAGCTGCATTTTTTGAAGACATTCCTTTATCTAACAATTTTCCAAATGCAATTGTTTCTCTTAAACTTGGAGAATAAAATAATTCTTCTACTGCAGCAGCTTGTCTTAATGTGTTTGCTAGTTTAATAGCTTGAATAATTTCTGACTCGTATTCCCCTGAAACATATTTTTTAATAATTTCTAACTCCACATCAGCTGGTGGATATTCTAATCTAATTCTAACTGGAAATCTACTTAGAATTTGTGGTGGAAGTTCTTTTGTTCCAGAATGTGTTAATGGATTTATTGTTGCAACAACAAACCAATTCTCTTTTGCTTTGATTACTTCTCCTGTTGACTCTTTTAGAACAATTTGTCGTCTATCGTCTAATGCTTCATCTAATCTAAGTAATACATCTGCTTCTGCAGAGTTTATCTCATCCAAGTAAAGCATTGTACCTTCTTTCATTGATTTTATCAGTAACCCTTCATCAAATTTTACAGTTCCATCAACCAGAGTTTTCGTTCCAACAAGATGACTTTCTCTTGTTCTGAGACTAAAATTGATTGATTCTAAATCTAAACCCTTGTTTTTTGCAAAATCCCTTACCAGGGACGTCTTTCCTGTACCTTTTGGTCCAATAATGAGCACAAAGAGACCTGCTTCGTATGCTTTATTCAGAATTTGAATAGAATTATTCCAATCAATGTATTGATTTTTCAATGTATGATTCTGTAAATTCTAATGATATTAATTATTAGATCTAATTGTTAAAGACTTCAATTTTTGCAAATGCTTCATCTAATCTTTGATGTAATGCTTTATTCCAATTATCAAATCCTGAAGGCTCTTTTGGATAATTATTGTAATGTTCAACCAACCATTGATTTTCAGTAGATGTGTACTTTAGTCCCTTTGCAACTGTTTGATTTAGCACCCCTCTAATTATCATACCAACTTTTCCTAATCCTGAAAAGTCTGGGTGTTCTCCTTTACTGATTGCCTCAACATCCATATTTCCCAAAAAGTGTTTCATACCATAACTGATTTGATCATTTGTCATTTGTTGTACTAGTCTTCTAAAAAGTTCAAGGCCTGCAGTTTTGTATCCGTATTCTTTGATATAGTCTAAATTGTATTGCCATAATCCAGCTTCAGATATATCATTTGCTTCTAATGCTTGAGCTACATTGTTTCCCAAAATGGTTCCTGCAATTAATGCTGGTCCGATTCCACCTGCATCGATTGGTTTTGGCATCCATGCAGAATCTCCAATCATCATATATCCTCCAGATACCATACAATCATTTTGTCTTCTAACCGAAACTTGGAAAATTCCAGAATTGTTATTTCCTTTTAAATCTGCAGGATCTTGGGAAAGTTTTGCATTTTTAATAGCTGTATTTCTATTTAGATATTCTTTCATTAATGATTCAACATTATCTTTTTTCCCTAATCTTTTGTTTCTCTTATCTAAAAATGATTTTTCAACCCCCAAACCAATATTCACCTTAGTTTCTCCTTTTGGAAATACCCATCCATATCCCCCTGGAGCAATATCTTGATCTAAATGAATAATACAATAGTCTGGATCAAATTCTGAAAGATCTTTTTCACCTTTTTCAAAATTCATTATGTATCTTCCAGTAATTTCTAAATCTTCTATGTTGATTTTCTTTTCAACTTTTGTTGAGTTTTGCAGTCCGTTTCTTAGAAGAGAGGTTACACCTGTTGCATCAATTACAAGTCTTGATGTTTTTTTGAAAGGTTGTTTTGTTTTATTATCTACTCCTTGAACTCCAACTACTTGTTGACCATCATAAATTAAACCTGTTAAATTTATTTCAAATTCAAATTCTATTCCCATTTTTTTACATCTTTCATTTTGAATCTCTGGTAATTTTGTACGATTTAACATAAATCCATCACCATCAAATGGAATTGCTGTTTCTTTATCTGGTGAAAATGCCATAACTCCTTTAACATCATGTTCAATCTCTGGTCTAGTCCAATTTACTTTGATTCTATCAGACATGAAATCTACTGCTTCTTTTGAACATGCATCTCCACAAACCCATCCTGCTATTGATTTTCTACCTGGTAGTGTTTCTGGATTTCTATCTAATACCAAAATTTTGAGATTTTGATTTGAATAATGAGAAATTGATTGTGCTGTGATCGTACCTGCAAGACCTCCCCCTGCAATTATAACATCATAATCTGCCACGATATCACGTTTGTCTATCCGTATTTAAAATAATACCATAGAAAGATAAATGAATTTTCTATCATACAAATGACTATTCAATTCAAAAATGGGGTCGGTTCGTCGCGGCGTCTTCAAAGCGTTAGCTCAGACTGGAGCGGCTGTTATTTCCTCATTCCCAAATGAAATTCTTCTATCTTTCCTATTTAACCTAGTTGTCAGTTTGAAAAATTTCTGTAAATTTTTTGACTGTATCTTTTTTGTTGTAAATGGGAGTATGAATTTTGATTTTTATTGTATCTTTTTCTCGTACCTCAAGTTTTCCTTTGATTAACTCTTGCTTGTCTAATCTCATATGGAATCTGGAATCTACTGTTCTTTCTTCTATCTCTTTGACTAATTGCTTTATTTGCTCATTTGGTAATAACTCAAGAAGTTTTTTAATAAAATTTTGAGCCTGTTTTTTTATAATTTTCACATTTAGAATAGTTATTGGATTATCAAAATGACCTGTAGTTTCATTAATTGAAAACTCTTCTTCTTTGATATCTAGAACTTCATTAAAAGAATGAAAAATTTTTGAAATGTCTTCAGTTGCATGAACAATTACATCAATTGTAACTTCTAGATTATTTACCATAATTATAAAAAAATAACTTGACGTTTATGCTTCAAGTAATTTGGTTTCTTTATCTGCAGTTCTGATAAGTTTCACTTTTTCAAGACCTACATGTCTTACTCTGATTACTTTCTTGAATGCAGCCATGATATCAGAATTAATTTTACTGTAACATGTGGCTTGAACAAACTGTTCGATTGTCATCTCTGGAATTGTTTTATTAATCACATCTCTTGCAATTAATCTAAGTGCATGTTGTCTAGATGTGTTAAGTTGTCTATGTGTGAGGGCAAGTACTTTAATTCTAAAGACATAACCATCTTTTGTTTTAACATCAATAATGAAATTGATTTTTGATGAACCTCTTCTAACTAAACTACGTAAAAATTCTTTAGAATACTCATATCTTTTGAAAATAGAAGTTGCTTTGTCTCCTTCAACATTTTTGATTTGGAAATAAATCTTGTATTGATGTTGTGATGGATCTCCTTTTAGAATATCATAAAGTGTAACTTCTAAAACTCTACCTGCTGCATTCTCATCATCAGTAATTGGAACATATCCTATTGGAACATTGTTAAACGAATCTGGTGCATTTACTGTAACCCAGCGTTTTTCTCTCCACTTGTCCTTTACTCTACCTTTTCTACGTGCCAATTATTATCGACCTTCAAACCCAAAATATAAGGGTATGTCACTAAATTTCTTTTTGATTTCCCATGTAGTTTTGTAAAACTTTTGGAATTTTGATATGTCCATCTTTAGTTTGGAAATTCTCCATTATTGATACCATAATTCTTGTTGTGGCAATTAGGGTACTGTTTAGAGTATGCAAATACTGTGTATCTTCATTTGTTTTGTCTCTAAATCTGATCTTTAGTCTTCTGGCTTGATATTCTAAACAGTTTGAACAAGAAACAATTTCCCTGTATGCATTTTGACCTGCCATCCATGCTTCAATATCATATGTTTTTGCTGAAATTTTACCTAAATCCCCCGTTGATAATAACATCACTTTGTATGGGATTTCTAATTTTTGATAAAATTCTTCAGCAATCTCTAACATTTTTTCATGTTCTTTCCAAGAGTCTTCTGGTCTAGAAAATACAAATTGTTCAATTTTATCGAATTGATGCACTCTGAAAATCCCTTTTTGATCTCTTCCATGTGCTCCTGCTTCTTTCCTAAAACATGGACTAATTCCTGCATATCTTAAAGGCAGATCTTTTCCTTCGATAATTTCTTTTGAATGCATTGCTGCCATTGCGTGTTCTGATGTTCCAATCATGTAAAGATCTTCATCATCAATTTTGTAAATTACCTCCTCAAAATCATCTGCAATCACTGCTCCTTCCATTGATTGTTGATTTATCATGTAAGGTGGTTGAACCAAAGAATATCCTTTTTTTGAAAGGAAATCTAATCCATAATGAATCAGAGACTGATTTAGTCTAACTAGATCATTTTTCAAATAATAAAATCTTGCTCCTGCTACTTTAGCAGCTCTCTCTAAATCTACCAAAGCTAGTTTTTCTGAAATATCGATATGATCATTTATTTTAAAATCAAATTCTGGAATATTTCCCCATTTTTTTATTTCTTTATTGGCAGTCTCATCTGCTCCTACTGGAACTGTTTTGTGAACTAAATTTGGAATTGTAAATGCTAATTTTCTATATTTTTTTTCAATTTCTTCTTGTTCTGTTTCTAATTTTGTTAGTTCTGATGATACATTTTTCATCTCTGATAAAATCGATGATACATCTTCGCCTATCTTCTTTTTTTGAGAAATCTCTAATGCTACTTGGTTTTTCTTTTTTCGTAATTCGTCAGTTTTTACAATAAATTCACGTCTTTTTTGATCAGATTCAGTTAATGCATCTAAATCAAAATCAACTGCTCTATCTTTGAGCATGTCTCTAATCATACTTGGTTTTTCTTTGATTAATTTGGGATCTAACATTATTCTATCACCTTTAATGCAACTTGAATGTGCTCCAATATTTCATCAACTGTTCCAATCAAATGTTTCATGTTTTTCTCACTTTGAAAATTAAAAACTAGTTTGTTATCAATATTTTCAACAAAAAGACTCAATCCTTCAGGAAAATCCACATTATCTGGCTCTAATGCCTTTTTGACTGTCTCTGCCTTCTCTTTTGAAATGTTATTGAGACTTATTTCCATTTGACATGTTAATGACATTTACTTCTAAATAATTAAGAAATTCATCCAATTTGTCTTTAGTTATTTTTGCCCCTGCTGCAGCATCATGACCTCCTCCAACACCATCAAATTTAGCAGCACCTGTTCTCATCAATTCACTGAGATTAATATCTGATTTACAACTAAATGATTTTCTTGACGAAAATTTTATTGTTCCTTGCTCTCCTTTTGTTCGTAAAATTATAATTTTTCCCGTATTTTTTGGAGAACCTGCTATTAATGAAGAAATTGTTCCTGTCATTGTTTCTGGTACGACATCTTCACCATTTACCATTACACAAGTTTCACTTTCTGAAATTCTCCACCTTTCATTTGATAATATTTTCATATATTCTCTAATCATTTTTCTATAATCTGTGAGAATTGTTTCTGCTTCTTGAAGAATTTTATTTCTGTCTCCCATACATACTGCCATTCCTACACCTGAACGATTAATTCTTCCACATGAGTTTAACATTGTAGAGAATTCTCTACCATCTCGTAAGAAACTTCTTCTATCTTCTCTTGGAAATGTGTATGTATATCCAATTAATTCTGACATTATTTCAGTTGCATTTTTTCCAGAAGCAAATTTGGTGATTGACTCAATCACTTGTCTTTTCTCTTCTTCGTTTAATTCAGCTGGAACTCTCCATCTTCCTTCTTCTTTTAATTGAATTCCTGATGAATTTAGTAGTGAAAGACATGTGTCTCTATTCCATGTTAACCCTTCAATAAATGGCTGCGATGTAAATGCCAAAGCATCTGGCAATGGTCTTGTTTCTCTACCTACTAATAATAAATCCAAATCAATTTCTACTAAACCCTGCTCTTTGGCAATTCTTGCAATTTCAAAATTCTTACCCACAAATGACTTTTTTTCTCCTTGGTCTTGTCTATCTCCTAATGCTGATACTACTGCAATTGCTGACAAATCTGAATTTTTTTCATCAAGGGCCATTGATGCAAGATATGCCATTCCTCCAGCACAAATTTCAGTACCTCCATCCATTCCAAGTCTCCATGCATTGATTACATTTTGATTATCTAATTCTTCATCTGGTATTTGATGATGATCTAAAACCATCCAATTATCTCCTAATGACTCATCTAATGTATTAGCAAAGCCTCCTCCTAGATCAGTGATGATGTGAAAATCTCTTGAATCTGTTTTGAACGACTCTACTACATTTTTACTAAATTCTTTTGATGTTCTAACTGTACATTTTGCTCCTGCCCTGATTAGAGCCTTAGTGATAATGCTTCCTGATGTAAGTCCATCACAATCCAGATGGGTTGTAACAAAAATTGATTTTTGAGACCTTATACAATCTGAAACTTTGTCTTTGAAATATGATAACGATTCGTCCAGCGATTTTGTCATTACTCTAATTGAGCAACCACTGATTTATACTTCCATGTTTTTGGAATTCTTCCAATTTTTTTATAATACACTGAAAGTCTGTGAACTTTAGCCTCAATCAACTCTAAAGATCTAACATTTCTGTTATCTCCTTTGTTTACCTTGAGGTGTTTTTGAAGACCTACTGCCTTGTTGACAATATTTTCAAGGTCTTCAGGCATTTCAGATTTTAAATCATTTTCTTCTAAAATTTGACCCATACTTTTTTTGGTAATTGGTTTGATTAGTGGAATTGAATGTTGGTCTCTTAGTTTTATTCCAATTTGACTTGGAGTTAACCCATCTTTGGAATATTTCACTACTAGTTCTTCAACTTCTTTAGCATCTAATGTTACCCAAGAAGGTGCACGTAATGTAGCTGGTCTAATGGAATGTGATTTCCCATGTCTGTGTGTGTGCATTCGTCCCATATTCTGACTCAATTAAGTACAAAATTAAACGTTACTTATACTGATCTCGTACATTTTTTAAAATTTGAAGTTCAGAATAAAGTTTTAAATAAGTACTCTTTGCCAAATCGAACAGGTAAACAGTATGAATACAAAAATACTATTAGCAGCATCCTTAATCGCTGTCTTCACTATCGGACTCTATGCAGAAAGTGCAGTAGCATTTGCACAGTACATGGGTAACGTCGGTGATAGTGGCCAAACTGGTACATATACACTAGAAGAAGCACTTGAATTACAAAGACGAAGAATTGAATCTGCTGAGGCAAACCCAGCATCTGGTTCTGGAACTCCGTATCTTGATGCAGGTGGTGTAATTGGTGCAGCAGTAATTGCAGGTGCCGTATTTGGTGGTATTGCTGGAGCTTTCTTCATTAGAGGAATGTCTGGTAAATACGCAGCAATGGGAAGAGGATAAACAAACCTCCATTTTCTCTTATTTTATTATCTTTTCTTAGTGGATACTGGGCTCTTCACTATCAAGTCCTCACACTATAAAGTCCTCACAACAACTGAATTACTGATCTCGTACTCTTTGATAACAAAAGAAATGTATATATCGCACAAATTGAGCCAAATTATTATGATTCCTATCGTAGGTACTTTCCTAAGCATCCTGTCATCAATTACAGGACAATTAGGACCAAACTATGATCCATTATTCTATGATGTAATGATTTACATCTTCGGAACCATGATGTTCACTATATTCCTCCTTGGAATTATCTCATTCTGGTTACGTGTACACGGATGGGCTTACAAAGACAACCGTGAAAGATGGGTTGATGAATTAGACAGACACTTTGAAAGAGAAGGTATTGGTCTTATTCCAGACAACGGTAAATACTGGTAAACTTACCACCTTTCTTATTTTCATTATTTTTAGAACTCTTAAACTCAAACTTGCTCAAGTTTATTTTAAAAAAAATCTATTTTTTACAAAGTCTGCAATTATTTGTTTTAACTTCTATTTTGCCTCTAATTCTCAGGCAAAAAGTCTGTATCTTTTGATTCATCATATGCTTTTGATGTAAATACTGCTTTGTAGTGATATCCATTTTGTAGTGGATGATTGATGAAATGAGGTGATTCTTTATCATTTACATAAATTGCTGATTTATCTTGATTCATATCTCTTAGAGGAAAGTCCCACATCCACAAAAAGTGACCTATTTCAAATGGATATTCTTCTTCCCATTCTGCATAAATTGTACCATCATTAGTCAATGTATACATAGTTCTTTGACATTCGCCATCATTCAATCCGATATTGGCTGGAATGTCTGCTTTCTCTCCATCAATTATCAGCTCTAATGATGCTTTGATTTTGAATGGTGTGTTCCTATCTTCTATGCAAACTTTTAATGGATTATTCTCATCTCCTAATGATCCAATTGTTGATGCAACACCTGCAGTAGCAATTCCAATTACGGTAGATATGATGAGGAATCTAATGGTCTTTTTTCTTTTGTAAGGATCTCCAGTTCCTGGCCAAATCATAATGATGTTTTTATTATAATTCCTTAAAGTCCTTTCTTTTGATTATTATTTCATAATTGTCTATTTTGATATTTTAATAATCCTATTTTCTTGTTTTGTATTTTTGCATGATTCTTCATTTCATCTCAATTCCATTTCAACGAATTAATATTTCAAACGAAATTCATTTTCATTCAAGTAAAACTAGAATTGTTCAAGTGTAATACCATTTCGTTCAAGTGATGTCAAAATCGTTCAAGTAATCGTTCATTTGTTCAAGTGATGTTACAAAAAGTAAATACGCATGCGTATTTTTCACTTGTAATACGTCCAAAATTAGACTAAAATGGATATTTTAGAAATACACTTGAACAAAAAATAGGTGGTTTGAACGGACTTGGTGACTCAGTATGTTCTCTTTACGATAATCGTAATGATTCTCTAGAAAATGAAAAGGAAAAGAGGGTTGTTTAGATCACTTGCCAAGGTCTTGTTGCAAACGTAATCACATATCCGACACCAATCATAATTGATTGGTATGCAATATTGGTATATGGAATTGGTTTGATAATTGGATCACCTTCGACGACAACTGTTTGACCTGGACCAAGTCCTGGACCAACTTGGGCTACATTGAGTTGGGTGTGTACGTGGTATACACCTGCTTCAAGTGCTTTTGCAGATAGTGAATATTCAACAACAGCGTTACCTGGAATGTCAAAGACGTTTCCTGGTGGATCTCTTGCTAACATCTCCCATCTGTTACCTGCATTGGTTGACTCTGAGAAAATGGATATCCATCCTCTAAGGTCTCTTTCTACAAGACTGACTAGTGTACCTTGAAGAGTCAAGGTTTCGCCAGTTTGTAAGGATTGTCTGTTAAAGGTTTCATCTTCAATTCTAATGAAACGACTTTGGAGTTGTGCTTGGACACCGTGTGCATCTGCAGTTGGAACAATTGCCTCAACCCAGTTGAAACCTAGAGTTCCTAGTGCTAATACAACAGCTAGTCCGAATACGAAAATCTTTTTTTCGACCATAGTTATCCCTAATTTGTAAAAGATAATCCACGTCGTTATATGTTTTGCCTTCATGACTAGGATCGTTGTTTTTTTACTTGTTAATCATCAATGATAAACAGTGAAAATTGAAAAAAATTATTATAATTATTTTATTTAATATTTTAAGAAATTAAATAATATGCATTTATTGGATTAAATACCATTAAATTTTTCATTAAATTATGTTATTTTTCAAACCTTTGCTTTATATCACTAACTCGCATGAACACTAACATGGCACAGATGCCCGCATTAATCCCAAAAGAAGTTGAGATTCAGAGACTAAAGAAAATCTGGCTCATCATCATTGCTATGGGATCTACTGCAGCCTCAGTCGAAGTAGATAACTTCGTTGATGGTTCTTTACACC
>JAANXA010000027.1 GCA_018263505.1 Candidatus Nitrosopumilus sp. | reverse complement strand
CAAGTCATCCTAAAACCGATCATTTTGTAAAATAATTACGATCATCTTGATCTAAGAATTATCTCAATTGATACCATTCCATGAAATATCAAGAAATAACAGACTCACAATGGGAAAGAATACAAAAGCACCTTCCAAAACCAGCTAGAACTGGGAGACCAAGATGTGATGACCGCACAAAAATAAATGGAATCATCTATGTTTTGATATCTGGATGCAGGTGGAGTGAAATGCCAAAAAGATATGGTAGCAAATCCACTGTGCATCTCAGACTGCAAAACTGGCAGCAAAAAGGAATTTGGAAAAATATTCTATCTGGAATAATAAAATCAGCTCATCAGTCCGGCAAACTGCAACTGCAGAAAGTATCCATCGATTCATCATCAATTTCTGCCAAAAAAGGGGCAACGTAACAGGATATGATGGATTCAAGAAGATAACAGGCACAAAAATACATGTTGCAGTGGAACAAAATGGATTACCGATATCGATTCTATTGAGTTCTTTCTTTGCAGTTCATGCGAGACATGTGAATATGTGAATATAAAGATTAGTTCAATTTGGATTGAGTGATTTTTTATTAACATCATAATTTATGTAAATTTTAATGACGACAAAAAACATCAAAACGATATTGTTTGCTGGACTCATTGTTGCAATGATTCTGCCATTTTCAGGAATGCAAATGGCAGATGCAAAGAGCTATGATAAAGAAACAAAACAAGATCTCAAAAATGATGTAAAAACTTGGTTGAAAGATACAAAGAAAGATAAAAAATCATATGATGAAAAATCCACACAAATAAAGGCCAAATATGACAAATTACTTAGAGAATCAATAGAAGAAATTCGTATTGAAACAAATACGACTGAATTAACTGAGGATGAAATTCAAGGCGCAATTGACTATATTTTTCGTGAAACTGTAAAAGATGAAAAATTAAAAATTGCGAAGGAAAATAAATCAGTTAAACCATTAAACATTGATTTTCTAGAAGCATTTGGTATCCAGATGGCCGAAGCTGCGTGTCCTAGTACAACACATCCAAATTACAAACAAGTCCAAATTGACATTAATGGAGGCTCCTATGGGGGATATTCTTTTAATGGCGACAACGATTTATTTGGGGTAGTGTATAGTGATAATTCTTCAACATGTGTACGAACATATACTTTGTATTTCTTTGATGAAGACCATCCATATCTTGATGCTTTCTATGATGCTTTAAGAATAAGCTGGTATCAAAGAATTATAGATATTGAATCCTTTGATATTAAAAACAATAATCAAATAATATTTGATGATACTTATAGTTCATCAAATGACTTCGATTGTCTAGCTGGAAGCATTGTTGGCTGTCATTTAACAGCAACAAAAACCTATTCTCCAGGCGCTACCATCTATGTTAGCAATACATGGAATCATATGATGAATACATCGGATACAAACCCATCACTATCTACGGTCTCAGTACCTTAGGTATTTTTTTATGATTAAACCAATCTTTTCACTATTAATTGGACTTCCTCTTTATGGAATTTTAATTAGTTTTTTTCCTATGCTAACAGGGAACACATACCCAATTCCAGGAATGATGTTTTACCTTAATCCCATAGTATCTGTGATGTATATTTTTTTTGATTTTATGATTATAGATTTCAATAAAAATTATGATTTCCAAAATATTGATTCTGATAATGTAATTTATCCTATTTTTCTTGTAATTTTCAATTTGTTATTTTGGATACCTGTAGCAATTTTAATTAATAGATATGTGGAGAAACGTAAAACTAACAAAAAACAATAATGTAAATTTACTGATTCTAACATTTTTCCGTATTTTTATTAATATTATTTTTCTGTAATCGATATAGTGTTATTCTTAAGAAAATCATTTTTTAAAAATACCCGTAAAAACTATTTGAATAAAAAACTATCAAAAATTTGTGACACCATGGTTGGATTGGAATTCCGTTTTTGGTTTTTTTCTAATTTCATCAGTTTGTAAATTAGCATAAATTTTTTTCAAAACTTCTAAAACAGGATGATTTGGAAATTTCTTAAAATCAGAATTTTTAAAACCATACCAATATGTAAAAATTTTTAATTTATCAGAATCAGGTAAAATATCAATTTTAAATCTAGCAATTTGTTTTCCATTTTGATATCTTTCTTCAGGAGTCTGAAGAGGAGGAGTTTTATGATAATTAGACATAATACATCATGAAATAAAAAAAAGAAAAAAGAGGGGGATTATAAACTAAAGTCACTGTTATCTAAGATTAGAATACAGTGATGTCGCGATACTTTTTACTTGTGACATTGTGCCTTCATTATAAACAACAGTGATTTCCATACCTTCATTTTCATCAAAGATTGTAACTCTTTGACGATTCACAAAGTCATCATCTATTGAATATCCTTTTTTACCATTCACATCAAATGAAGTACCTTTTTCATTCTGAGAATATTTTGTAATCACACTATCAACGTTTTCCATATTGGCACGTCTTTCATAGTCAATTACAATAACTCCCATGTCCAGCAAATCATCCATTGTTAAACTATCATCAATTTCAGATAGAATGGATTGAGGGCCATAGTAAATTGTAGCTTCATCATAGATTGGATTGTATGTTGCACTCAATAAGACAAAACTTTTTGGAAGTTTTGGCTCTAACAATGTAAATCCTGCTTGTTTTTGTATTTTTTCAAGATCTACAGAATTAGATATTATTTTTTGTGCTGGTAATGGAGGAGGCATTGGATAAACGCCTGAAAATCTTTGATCTGTTGAGATCTCCATATCGCTTTGCACATTACTATCCACTGAAGTGATATCGCTAGTTAGAAATGAGACCCCTCCTAGTGAAATAGCTACAATTGCAACCATTCCATAGATAGTAAATTTCTTATCTAACATACTGGGTTATCACTCCCGAATTCAAATGATGTTGTGGTACATTCGTCAATGTCATAATAGGTGTGTGTTTCTATTAGAATATTATCTACCCAGTTTCTCCACTGTGTATCATAATACTGTAGATTAGTTGCTTTACTATCATGATGATTTGTCTGAAACTATTTTGGATAACTCGATTAGATTGATCTTTTTCATGAATAACTACGTAAAATTAGTTGGGAGGTAATAGGTTTACAATCACCTAAAAATAATCACATTGATGAGTCCCAGAAAAGTCTCTCCAAAGTAACAGGTCTTAACGAATCCGAATGGATTTTGAGTAAAATATTCATTTAATTGGATTCCAAATACAGATTCCTAAATCAAATTGATGAGTTTTATTTTCTATTAAAATTGATGGAACAACTTTATCAGGTCCACCAGGAACACAATTTTTTACAAATCTGTTATTATGTGCATCTTTGTTTTGTTGTTCATTTACCATGTAATCTATTATAAAATATACTGAACCAATCGATATTAAGATTCCACCAATAAGTATTAAAATTATTTTTTCATTCATATTTATAATAATTTATAACAATATAAAAAAATAGGAGAAGTCCCAACTGACACCAGTTAGTTCATCATCCATATTGTGTGCTGCTGAATGAAATGATACTGTACTACCATTATCTCTTGCAACTACTATTCCCATTAGATCAGGATATTGATTCATGAATAATATACCATTTTATAATTAAAATTATTTTTTAGAAATAGAAAGCAAAATGGAAGCTGGGATTATCTATCGTTGGGAGCAGGTGTTAAATAATCCAATGAATTCTATCGAATTTTGATGGCAGATCAAGCTTCCAATAATACAATAAATAAATTATTTAATAAAAAGGCAAGCAAATTATCAAAGATGAGTTTTACGAATTAGGAATCCACCCAGACTTGCAAAAAGAGTAAAATCTATCGCGTTTTTTTGGTAGAAACTCCTTTGAGATCAATTCAAACATTGTAATTCACTCCAATTTGAAAAAAGAAATTCAGATCAGATGTATTTTTGAATTGAATATTTAACCATCTTATGTAATTCACAATAAAAAATACCATGAAATATCATTCAAAGAGGAATAGTCAACATTTGTATCGATCAAAGTAACTAGGATTTAGCCATCACATATTTCTTGAATTAAAAAATCAACAAAGTATGAATTCAATTAATGAGAAAATGAATTATTGGCTTTCAAAAATTGATGAACATATAGAAGAATCAAATAAAATTAAACCAAAACATATTGCTTTGTATTTTGATGATAATCTCTTAAACTGAAATTATTCTACAGATATACCATTCCAAAATGCCACCATTCCTTTAATTTTGGTTGCAGCATCATTTGGGGTTTCATAGTACCATGCGCAATCTTTGTTTGTCTTTCCATTAACGGTAACTGAATAATAATTTGCCATTCCCTTCCAACCACAAAAAGTTGTAAGGTCAGTTTTTGTGAAATATTCTTCTTTAATTGAGTCAATTGGAAAGTAATGATTTCCTTCAACTACAACAGTATCATCACTTTGTGCAATGATGACATCATTCCATATGGCTTTCATAAATAACAGATGACGAACACCATATTTAATGAAAACTAAAATTAAATTTTAGTTTTGATTTGTTCAGTTTTACTAAAATCAGGTTTGATTCCAAGAGAATCATAATTTCCAGATGAACATGTAAAACACATTGAATCTTTCGGAATACCAACTGCATCAGCTAAATTTTCAGCATCGTTATACCCCAAAAAATCAACACCAATACTTTTTCTAACCATCTCAGTAATTTCTTCACTAGACATTTCTTTACCATTAGTAAATGTTGCAAGTTCTTCTTGAGAAGGAAAATCAATTCCAGCATAACAAGGATAATTGATTTGAGGATATGTGATAAGCATACTAATTTTTTTAGCACCAGATTTTCGAAGGGCCTTAATTATTGCCTTTGAACTAGTGCCACGAACTAGACTGTCATCAATAACTACAACATGTCTATCTCGGATAATTTCGCTAATTGGAATAATCCATCGATTAATTTCAACTCTATCACTTTGATGGGGTTCAATAAAACTACGTAACGGTCCTTTCTTGCTATAACGGTCTTTTAGTAATCCTTCATCAAAAGATACTCCAAGTGCTTGTGCATATCCTAATGCAGCAGGCCTTGCAGAATCAGGTACAGGAATTACCAAATCTGCATCATGTAGTGGAAATTTTTTTGCCATGTATTCTCCAATTCTTTTTCTTGAAACGTAGATGTTACGTCCTTCCATGTTGCTTGATGGATGTGCAAAATATGTAAATTCAAATGAACAATGTGCACGGGATTTATCATCAGAGAACTTTTCAGTTTCAATTCCGTTTTTACTTAGTTTGATTAATTCTCCCGGAACTACATCACGTTGTAAAGTTGCACCAACTGCAGTAACTGCAGCTGATTCAGAAGTTACAATGTATGTATCATCAGATTCTTTATGGCCCAAAACCATAGGACGGAATCCTTTTGGATCACGTGCAGCATAAACAGAGTTATCATCAGAGATAAAAGTAAAACAGTACGAACCTACCATCTCGTTTTTCAAAATTGAAAGTGCTTTTCCCATTTCACCATTTTCAGAAATTAATGAAACAAGTCTCTCAGCAGCTACCAAAGTATCACTTGCATTTTGAGGAGTAAATGAACAACCTCCAACTAGGTTTGATAATTCCTGGGCGTTTGCAATTGTTCCATTATGGGCAACACACAGGTCTTTTACTTTAAGTGGTTGAGCATTATCCAAAGTGCTAGTACCCATTGTAGAATATCTAACATGTCCAATTACACATGTAGAGGAATATTCTTGAGCAATTTTCTTAAATTCTGATGAAGAGTGAGAAACAAGTCCTACTCGTTTGAAAGGGGTTTTATTTGGTACTGCAAAACCCCAAGCTTCTTGTCCCCGGTGTTGTAAAGCACGTAATGCATCAAATACCATTGGCACCACATTCTTTCCAGAAAGACTGTAAATTCCAACTACACCACAATTTTCTTTAACTTTAGGCATGCATTACCAACTCCTCTAACGAACTTAACCAAACTTTTTGTGTTTTATCAACTAACAGATCAATGACAGGTTTTGAATTATTTGAAAATGAAATAGAATTGCCACCAAAATTACCAATTATTTCAAATGAAGTATTATTTTTTTCAAGAATTGATTTTAGATGTTCAAGTTTATTTTTCTCAACAATTAAAAGATAACGGGAATGACTTTCAGAAAACAATATTTTATCAGTAGGTAATGATTCTCCAGGAACTTTTTCTAAAGATACAGAGCAACCAACATTATTTGTCATGCAAAGTTCAGAAACTGCTACTGCCAAACCACCTTTAGAGCAATCATGTACAGATTTCACAAGTTTGTCTTGAATAATTTCAAGAACAGATTTCATGTTTTTCTTAGAGTCTACGAAATTAACAACGGGGCATTTTCCACCAATGAATTTGTGAATGTATTCAAAGTATTCAGAACCACCTAATTCATTTTTTGTATCACCCAAAATAACAAGGCAGTCATTTTCTGAAATTTTTTGAGAGATCATAGGGGTTTTATCAATTAGTCCCAGCACACCAATTACTGGAGTAGGTTTAATCGAACCAGAAGGGGTTTCATTATACAGACTTACTTTTCCACCAACACATGGAATTTCAAAATCATTTGCAAAATCAGTTAGTCCTTTTAGAGATTCTAAAAAGGTCCAAAATATTTCAGTGTCTTTTGGATTTCCAAACTGTAGGTGATCAAGCATACCAATAGGTTTTGCGCCAGTGCAAACTACATTTCTACATGCTTCTTCAAAACATCCAATTGCGCCTTCTCTTGGATTAATGTAACAATGTTTTGGATTTCCATCAATTTTTGCAGAAAGGAATTTTCCATTATCCAAACGTAAAACTGATGCATCAACACCAGGTTTGACAACAGTTCTAATTCCAACTTCATGATCATATTGACCATAAACCCAAATCTTACTTGAAATATTTGGAGAAAAGAGTAATTTTGACAGAATTTCTGAATAATTTTCAAGTAATGGAAATTCTTTTTCATCCTCAATTGTTTCAAGATATGCAGGTTTTTTTGAAGGCAAATCCAATAAAGTTGCATTAGTTACAACATCTGTAGAAATTTTTGCAATGGTGTCTTCTCCATTTTTCACATGCATTAAATTATCAAAAGTTACATGTCCAATTACAGAGCATTGTATATTGAATTTTTCACAAATAATTTTCAATTTTTCTAACTTCTCCAAATTTGTTACAATTAACATTCTTTCTTGAGATTCAGAAACCATGATTTCATCAGGATGCATATCTGATTCTCTAGTGTGTACTTTAGTTACATCCATTTCAATTCCAATTCCCAAAGAATCAGCAGTTTCAGATACTGCACAAGATAATCCGCCGCCGCCAAGATCTTTCATAGCATGAATCAATTTTTGATTTCTTGCTTCAAGAATTGCTTCAATTATTAATTTTTCAATAAAAGGATCCGGAATTTGAATTGCCGAACGATCTTCTGATTCCAAAGAATCAGATGCAAATTGAGAGCCACCGATTCCATCTCGTCCAGTTGCACCACCTAACAAAACTACAACATCCCCTTTTTGGGCATGATT
Source organism: Candidatus Nitrosopumilus sp. (assembly GCA_018263505.1). Lineage (GTDB taxonomy): Archaea > Thermoproteota > Nitrososphaeria > Nitrososphaerales > Nitrosopumilaceae > Nitrosopumilus. Next base: position 7,105 of record JAANXA010000027.1, on the reverse strand, counting down.
TTTAATCAAATTTTCTTTTTTACCAAAACCAACTGCTGCAACATCAACTAGTGCATAATTTTTGTAACATTCATCAAACTCAACTTCACCCCCAATTGTTGGAATACCCAAACAGTTCCCATAAGCAGAGATTCCACTTACTGCATTTTTAAAAAGCCATTTTGCTTGTTTGTCTTTTTCAATATTTCCAAAACGTAATCCATCAAAAAGTGCAATTGGTCGTGTGCCAGTAGATAAGATATCACGAATTACTCCACCAACTCCAGTTGCAGCCCCACCAAAAGGTTCTACTGCAGATGGATGATTATGGCTTTCAATATGCGCAGTAACAACATATCCATCACCAACATCTAAAACTCCAGAGTCATATCCTTTTTCAGTAATTACCAAAGGCCCAGTCATAGGTAACATTTTGAGATGTCTCTTTGATGATTTGTAAGAACAATGTTCAGACCATTCAGCAGCTACAATTTGTAATTCTGTAGAAGTAGGATCTCGTCCGATTTTTGTTTTTAATTCATCTAATTCTTGAGATTCTAAACTCAATTTTTTACACCCATTTGTTCTAATAATGATTCAAAAATTAATGATGAGGGTTTATTATCGATAGGATTAATTTCAGATTCAACTGCACGTTCTGGATGAGGCATCATTCCAACTACATTTCCATCTTCATTGCATACACCTGCAATTCTATTTGAAGAGCCATTAACAACATCACTATAACGAAATACAATTTGATTATTTTTTTGTAAACTTTTCAAAGTTTCATCATCTGCAAAATATTTTCCTTCACCATTGGCAATAGGTATCGGAATTTTTTGGTTTAATTCAAATTGATTTGTAAATGGTGTTTGATTATTTTCAACTATCAAATCAGTCCACTCACACATAAAATTTAGTGAGTCATTTTTGAGTAAAACTCCAGGCAAGAGTCCAGATTCTACAAGAATTTGAAATCCATTACACACTCCAAGAATTGGAATTCCTTTCTCAGACATTTTTTGAACATCTTTAATCACAGGACTATGTGCAGCAATTACGCCTGCACGAAGTCTGTCACCGTATGAAAACCCACCAGGTAAAATTACTGCATCAATATTTTCAGGTAAACCTTTGTCATGCCAATAATACTGAGCGTCTAAATGGAAAACATCAGTAAGAACATGAAACATATCACGATCGCAATTGCTACCTGGAAAAACTACAACCCCAACTTTCACAATGGGTTTTAAATTCAGAGATATTTAATTGGACTTGAGATAAAAAGGATTTTTAACATCGAAAAATAGATCGCTTAGGCATCAAATACATCAATTGTAACTTTGCTGACTAGAGGATTAAAAATTCTCACATCATCACAAATTTCTTGGACCTTTAATTGTGCAGATTCTTTACTATTTTCTTCAATTGTAAATCGAAGCATTTTAGCAGATTTTATTTTAGAAACAGAGTCATATTTCCCTCGAAGAACTAAATCATTTAGAATAGTTTCACCTTCAGGATCACTGATTCCAGGTTTGTTTTCAATTGTCACTTGGACATTAAAAGTTGCCATGAATAATTTCAAAAGTAAAATGTGGTTAATCTATCTTCCGAAATATTTCATAATTTCAACCATGTATTAAACGAGTGAAAAAAGTAATGATGTAATCAAACCATGATTCTGTTTGAGGCAATGGAGAATTTTCTGGTTTAATTTTAAAAGAATTCACGATTTCAAAAGTTTGAGTTTTATCAAACTTGTCAGCATCATTAGTTGTAGCAACAATCCAAATATCATCATCAAAAATTATCCATGTCAAAGTATCAATAGGATAAAAGGTTCCTTTTGTAGAATCTGAAAATCTTGGATCAGTAGATTCCATTTCCCAGGTATATTTTTGAATAGACGTAACTGCCCTAAATCCATCAATTTCCAAAATTGTAGTATCTTGAAATTCTAGATCAGTGCATTGTCCAAAATCCTTTTCAAATGTTGAATTTTGACAATAATAACTGATATGATCTTTTAGAAACCACTTTAATTCAATATCACTCAAATTTGGATCAACATAATCTTGCCATAATCCAATCCATATTCCATTTCTTCCAGTTTCATCTGAATCAATCATTACTCCATCATTAATTACAGATTTGGAAAATGTGATATTCCAATTTGATGGATATTCTATAGAAAAAGGAAATTCTTTTTCAGGATTAATGAAAATTTCACCAAAAACATCAGTGTTTAATCCTACCACTGCAACAAAAACTAGAAAAAATAGTATGATTTTCACAAAAAAAATCATTCATGATTTATGATAAATGTGATCATTACTCAAAATTTCATAGATATTGGAATTTATAATAGAATGATTTACGTTATTATGTATGGCAAGAATGCGATATTGGAAATTGACATCAGATGAGATGGATAATTTTTCCTATGATGAAAGCAAATTACTAAACTGGGAAATTAAATGTGTTAGAGAACCAGAAGATGAGGCTCATTTCATAGGAGTTTTCATGTATAGAAATGGAACAGCATATGACTATGAATCAGTAAAAGGAATTTGTTATTTTCATAACAATATTGACAGAGATGAACTTCCAAAAATTACAAGTTTTCTTCAAGGTAAATACGAAGGAAAACAATTAGAAAAAGGAGAAAGAATATTCCTCAAAGATTCAAAGGAAATCTATTCCAGTAAAGACATTGGAGGTTTGGCAAAAGAGATGGAATCTAAATTTAATACAAAAGCCATAATATCTTTAGAATTTGATGGTATTTCGCCTGAAGGACTTAAAGAAGCAGGATTACCTGAGGCAAAATTACTACCAATTCCCACTAAATAGATATAGCTTTAATCGTAATGAGATCAAATGTCAGAGCTAGACGGCATCGCCAAACATTTTGAAGAACTAAGAAAAAGACTATTAAAAATCGTACTTGTTTTAGGAATAATTACAGTTTTCATTTTAACATTTCATTTTGAACCAATTCAAGTTGGGGGAATTACATTATACTATCCAACACCTGAACCACTAAACAACATTGCAGCACAAGTAACGCACCATATGAGAATGAATCTAGTTCCAGAAAATGTTCAATTAATTCAAACTGCCCCCGGACAAGCGTTCTTTGCACAAGTGTACATTGCAGCGCTAGTAGGAATAGTTATGGGGATGCCAATCATCATCAAAGAATTAGTAGGATTCATCAAACCTGCATTAAAAGAAAACGAAATCAACGTTAGTAGGAGTATTTCACTTCCAGCATTAGGATTATTCATTGCAGGTTGTGTGTTTTCATATAATTTTGTAATTCCATATATTTTGGAATTTTTATACAGATATGGTGAATCAGCAGGATTAGTTACATTTCTCAACATTATGGATTTTGTGACTTTTATTTTACAATTTTTGTTAGCATTTGGATTTTCATTTCAGTTACCACTTGCAATGTATGCAATTTCTGCATCAGGTGCAGTAGATGCGAGTTTTTGGAGGAAAAATATTAGATATGCAATTGTAGCAATCGTGATATTTGGTGCAGTGATTACTCCCGATGGTAGTGGAGTTACAATGTGGTTTATTGCAATTCCAATGATTGCATTATACGTTACAGGCTTGGTATTCATAGAGCGTAAAGAACGAAAGAAATTGAACATTTAAATCTAAAATCCAACTCTTAAAAGATACAATGTTTGAAACAATTACTAATTTTATTCCACAGGGTGGAGAGATAGTAATTATTGTAATAGTTATTGGAGTGTTGATTTTTGGGGCCAAAAAGATCCCAGAACTTGCAAAAACTTTCGGTAAAGCCAAAGGAGAATTTGAGAAAGGAAAGATTGAAGGAGATAAAGAACTCAAAGAATTCAAAGGTGAAATGGGCAGTAGTAAAGACAAAGATACAAAATCAGACTAATTTTTCAGCAGTTTTTATAAAATCATCTAAAATGATTTCATAATTTTTTTCAAATTTATTCTTGCCAAATAATCCAGAAATTTTCATTTTTCCTTTAAGTTTTAAATCAACATCAACTAAAATTTTAGTTCCTTCAGAATGTTCCAAGAATTGTTGGTGGATATGACTGCCCTTTGCATCACCTCCAATTATAAAAATTTCATGAGTGGATGGTTCATGAATAACATGTTTTGCCATGATTACTAATTCAGTAGTTCCCAACATCAAATGTTCTTCAACTACTGATGTATCTCCCCTCATAGAGCGAACCCTTACTGAAGGAAAATGTTGAGGAAATAATTTTTGATAATTTTCAAAATTTGAAAATACATCAAAAACAATATTTCTTTTTACATGTACTATTTTATCGACAGTAAACTTTGGCAAGTTAATTCAGAGAACCCCATCGGGGGAACAAGTTATGATTAATATCAAATTGATCCAAACATTTTCCAACTCCGTGATTCACAATATCTTCAATGGTTTTGGGTTTTGTGTAAAATTCAGTTACAGGAGGTAAAATAACAATGCCTAGTCTAGATAATTTCAACATGTTTTCCAAATGAATTGCAGAAAGAGGAGTTTCTCTTACCATTAGAATTAATTTTCTAGATTCTTTGATTGTAACTCCTGCAGCTCGTGCAACCAATGTATCATCATAACCATTTGCAATGGCAGATAGAGTTTTCATACTGCACGGGGCAACAACCATCCCATCTATTCTATGGGTTCCACTAGATACACTTGATGCCATATTTTTTTCATCTGAAACACTAGTTGCAAGAGATTTAACATAATCCAAAGTGTATTCAGTTTCCAATGAAATGCATTTTGTGCCCCATTCTGAAATTATCAGATGTGTTTCAATGTTTAGTTTTTTTAATTCTTCAAGTAGCCTAATTCCATAAATTGCACCAGTGCTACCAGTAATTCCAATTACTAATTTCAACAATAATTATAGAAAATGGAGTATTTTATGTGTTAGAGGATATTTTGAATTTTTTTAAAAATTATGTTCATCATTATTTTCTTGTGCTTTCAACTCTTTTCTGAGTTTTCTTTTCTTATACCATAATGAAACTCCACCTGCACACATGGCAGTTAAAAGAATGACTCCCATTAGTTGAAGTTCAAATGAATACAGCATACAGAGGTACAAAAGACAATGAAGAAATATCTTATGATAAGTAGCGATCGAAAAAGTGAAAAATTAGCTATATTAGATCCTAATTTCTAGGCATACTGTGATTAAGGGTTCTGAGATCAAAAAAATCGTTAATGACTATTCAGATGTAAAAATTGGTGTTTTAGGCAGTCATTCAGCACTTGAAATTATGGATGGTGCAAAAGATGAAGATTTTCAAACGAGAGTTTTCTGTCAAAAGGGCAGAGAGGGACCATATAAGAGATTCAACAGAATTGCAGATGAAATTACAGTAGTAGACAAATTCAAAGACATGGCATCAGCCAAAATTCAAAAAGAGCTAAGAGATTCCAACACAATTATTGTTCCACATAGATCACTTACAGTATACCTAGGATACAAGACAATTGAGAATTCTTTCAAAGTGCCAATTTTTGGAAATAGAAAGTTATTCCAAGCAGAAGAGAGAACTGCAAAAAAAGGTCAATACTACCTTTTAGAAAAAGCCAGAATAAAATATCCCAAATTATTCAAAGATCCAAAAAGAATCAACAAACCATGTATTGTAAAAGTTCAAGAAAAGAACAGACCGCTTGAGAGAGCATTTTTCACAGTATCATCATACAAAGATTACAAAGAAAAGTCAGAGGCAAAAATAAAGCAAGGAGTAATTGCAAAAAAAGATTTGGAAAAAGCAAGTATTGAAGAATTAGCAATTGGGACATACATGAATTTTAATTTCTTCCACACACCAATTTCAAAACAAGTTGATTTCATTGGAATTGAAAGAAGATTGCAGACTAACATTCATGATTACAATGCATTGCCTGCACGTGAACAATTAGAAATGGACATAGATTTACAAAATATCGAAGTAGGACATACTCCTGCAAGTATCAGAGAATCATTACTTGAAAAAGTGATTAAAATGGGAGACAAGTTTGTTGCAGCAGTCAAAAGAGAATATGCTCCTGGAATCATAGGACCATTCTCACTTCAAAGTGTAATAACAAAAGATTTAGAATTAATTGTATATGATGTATCATTACGAGTTCCAGGAAATCCAATTGTTGCTACCACTAGTCCATATACAAAATATCAGTACGGTCAAACATTTGGTGTGGGTAGAAGAATTGCAATGGAAATCAAAAGAGCACAAGAAGAAGACAGATTAGATGAGATAGTTACTTAGAGGAATTTAGAATTAAATTATTGTAAAAAAATTTTTGAAGCAACATAGTTTTTAGAAAATTAAAAGGCGTAAACCCCCTAAACTGCAGAACATTGAGAGATTCCCTCTCGTGGTCAGTGCCTTGGCACATGATTGCCTTTTTCGTTCTGCGGGGTTACGCGGTACTAATCGCCAGATTTTACAACTAACGACATCATTAAGTATAGCAATAATAACTATTTAAGATTATGTGTGAATTATTTGAATAATTTTAATGCTTTTATGTAATTTTTATTATAGAATAGTACAGAAATCAAATAAAATTTTTAAAAGAAAAGAATATGTCTAACAAAGAAAAGACATCCATGTTAATTGGTTAGATTGGAAATATACTGAATACCATTCGTTCTAATTTTGAATGATTAAAACGGTTTGACATTCAAAATGGAATGCTGAATACCAATTAACAATACAAATTCTAGAATTTGAATTATTTTAAAAAAAGTCACATGGTCATATGGAAGTGTTGTACTAAATTTAATGAATAATAGACGGAAGTGGTTGTTTTAATCATTTCAATCACTTCATCAAATAAGATGAATTGCACCACTTCCTAAAACAAAACAAATTTTATTCCTAATATCCCTTTTATAATTTTCATTATACTTAGGAAAAAAATCTAATGAAAAGATGTAGTACAAAAAATCAATTTATTAAAAATGAAAAATAAAAATGAAAAAATGTTGTGATGTTAATATCTTGGAACAATACTGAGTCTTGATTTTGCAGATACTGCAACTATTGAGATAATTGCTACTGCTAGAATCATGGCTGCAAT